>CALBIE010000561.1 GCA_937893495.1 uncultured Verrucomicrobiales bacterium
CGGATCGACGCGAACAACGGTGCCGGGAATGATTCCATTGCGGGTGTCGATTTCCGCCTTCTGTCCGATGGTGACATCTTTCACCTGGGTTTCCGCGATATCGATTTCCGCTTTGAGTTTGTCCGGTATGACGATTTTGGCGAGAGTTGCGCTGGCACCAACGCGTTGACCGATTTCCAGCTTTCGGCCGTCGCCAATCTCCTGCAGCACACCCTTGATGCCGGCACGAACTGTCAGGTTGGTAAGTTGTTTTCTTTTCAGAGCCAGCGCGGCATGCAATTTCATCATGTCAGCCGCTTTGACGGCGAGTTGGGCGTCTGCGGATTTCTTGTCCATCTTAACGCTTTTTAATTCGTTGGTGTAGCGCGCGCCGAAATCATCCGCCCGGAGATGAAACCGTTTTGCTTCGAGTGCGGCTACGAGTCCGTCCGCCTCCAGTTTCCGATATGCGTCAGCTTCGAGCGCGGCGTATTCGAAATCGGCTTTTAGTTTCGACAGCGCAATTTCCTTGTTCAGGCGTTCTCCCTCGAGGCGGACTTCGATTTGGACCGTGCCGGCGTCCGATGCCTTGATGGCCCATTCCCGATCGAAGATGTCTTGCTCCAGATCCTTATTGCTGAGTTCGAGCAGGATGGTATCTGGCGTGACTTCCGCGCCTGGCAGAACATGAATCTTCTCCACGGTTCCCGCTACCTCCGTCTGAACGAATTGAATTTGTACGGGAACAAGGGATCCGTTGCCGCGAACCTGTCGAAGCATGTCGCCGCGTTTGACCTCATCAGTCCAGATGACGGCCGAGTCAACCTTGGGCAGGGCGGGTTCCAGCCTGGCCAACCCGACCGTGATGCCGCCAATGGCGATGGTGAATACAAAAAATAGAAGCAAGCGTTGTCGTCTCTTCTTCCTGGCTATGTCCGGTCTGGCTACATCCATCGGCGAGACATAGCGCAGAAGTCATGCCAAACAATCGTTAACCAGGTTTTCGGCGCAAACGGGCAATTTCAGGCATCGATCGAGGTGGCGGTGGTGGATTGCTGCCCGAAAATGGGATTGGGCCGTCCCGGAATTGGGACGCGCATTGGGGGTAGCCGAGGGCGCGGGGCAGGTCTCAGCCGGAACCATGCAATTGAAGCGGCAGGAGCGCGGAATTCATTCCGCAGAGATGTCCATTTTCCACCAACGTCCACGCCCTTTCCCATGTCGTCGGGATCCAACACCCTTTCGTGTTTCAGAACGACCCGTCAAATCCCGCAGGAACCTGACGGCAAATCCACGTTTCTGCGGAATGAATTCCGCGCGCCATCTGCATCGTTCCGGCCCGGACCTGCCGGTTTCGACCTCTCTGAGGTCGATGGCAAATGACGATCCACTTTGGATTGGAAACTCAGTGGTGCCTGGCATGACTCGGAACCGGGAGGTTCCCAGAACTGGCGGGTCGGGAGACCTGTCCCACTGAGCCTCAAGCCAGTTCAATTGCTCCCAAGGCAATTGCAATCAAGGTGGAGTTTCGCTAGATTACCCCCATGTCAACAGTGACAGCAATTGTCCCAGGCGAAGTTGGTTTCGACCAAATGGAGTTCAACGTCGTCCGCTGGAATGAACTGCTGGAGGATCCCGAACTCGCGCGGATTGAGAACCGCATCGAAACCGACCGCTTCGGTCAAATCATCATGTCACCATTACCCGCACCCAGCCACGGAAGTTATCAGTCGGCCATTGCCATCCAACTTGACCGGTTGATGACGGGCGGCCGGGTCATTACGGAATGCCCGGTGTCCACTTCCGAGCGTGTGAAAGGGTGCGATGTCGCCTGGATTTCCCGGGAACGGTTTGCACCGATGGCGGAGGCGGTCTGCCTCACCACCGCGCCGGAGATTTGTGTCGAGGTATTGTCGCCAAGGAATTCCAAAGGGGAAATTGCCGAGAAGGTGCGGCTTTATTTTGAAGCCGGCGCCGAGGAAGTCTGGATTTGCGACCGTTCGGGCCGGATCACCTTTCATCCGGGAGCGCCAGATAAGTCAAGCGAGCGGTCACGTCTGTGGCTTGACTTTCCGGGTCGGATTGATTTGGGTTCGTAGGAGAGCCAATGCGATCCGGGAACCATTGGCTCCTCGAATTTCGCGAGAGAATCTGGAGAGGCGGTGTCCTTGGTCAGTTTGGCGACCGCTTTGAGCGTGGGATTTGAAATGATTCAATTTTGATGGACCACTGACAGTCGGTTACACAACCCACAATGAAACCGCGCCTTTACCTCGAAACGACCATTCCGAGCTACCTCGTGGCGCGGCCCAGCGGGAATGCCGTTATCGCCGGGCACCAACAAACGACGCGCGAATGGTGGGCAACCTGCCACGAACGCTTTGCATTACATGTCTCGCAGTTCGTCCTGGATGAAGCCGGCGGAGGCGACCCGGAGGCCGCTCGCTTGCGATTGGAGGTGTTGCGTGGTCTGCCGGAATTGCCGGCCACGGAACCGGCGCTCGCGCTTGCCAGCGCGCTGATGACCGAGGGAGCGGTGCCCGAAAAGGCACGAACCGATGCCGCCCACATCGCGGTTGCCGCAGTGCATGGAATGGATTTTCTGGTGACGTGGAATTGTCGGCACATTGCCAACGCCGAGATGGAGCCGCTCATCCGGGACGTCTGCCTTCGCCACGGCTGGCGATGTCCGGAGATTTGCACGCCTGAACAATTGCTGCCAAAAGAAGAAGGAGAAACACCATGACCGATCCCATCGTCGAAGAGGTCCGCCGCATCCGCGCGGAGATTGCCGCACGCAACGGCAACGACCTGCGCCGGATCTTTGAAGACGCTCGCAGTCGCGAAGGCGCCGACGGCCGCCGCGTCGTCTCCTACGACCCGGCGGACACCGGGGAACCAACTGCGGCGCTGCGGGAGGAACCACCGAAACCGAAACGCTCGTGAAACGATTTCTCCTCCACGCATTTTCCATCTTCGCGCTTGCCAGCGTGGTGATCGCGCAACCAGTAGGCGGGCTGCAGAAATTCTATCGGCTGCGCCGAGTTCAATAGTCGGCGAGAAGAGGACCTCCTCACTGTTGATACGATGCGCGGTAGGGGTTGGCGGGGCGGGCATCGCGAATTCGTGGCGAACTCCGTCTTCGGATGGCGTGTGCCCAGCCGCTCCGCGCTAGACTTGGCTCACCCTGCAGGCAGGCGAATGCTGGCAACGCATCCCTGCGAATCAACCTGGTTCCGCAAATCAAGTGTCCCGTCATGCGCGTCGATGATCTGGCGGCTCAGCGCGAGTCCGATGCCGCTGCCGTGCGGTTTGGTGGTGAAAAATGGGACGAACAGGTTTGAGGTGTTGGCGAGGCCAGGTCCGTTGTCGGTGATCCAGAGTTGGATCGAATCGTCTTTTTGAGCCCAGCCAATCCGGACGTTCGGCTCATCGGTTTCGTGGACGGCATCGACGGCATTGCGGAGGAGATTGATGAGAACCTGCTCGATCTGATCTGCATCAATCATCAACTTTGTATTGGTGAGCGTCTCAATTTGAACGGCCAAACGTGTTTCGAGCCGAGTGACCCGTTCGATCAATGGGGCCAGTTCGGTTTCCTTTTTCTGCGGCTTCGGTAGCCGGGTGAGTCGGGCGTAACTCCCGAGAAAACGATCCAGTGATTCCGCCCGTGCTGCTACAACCCCAAGTCCGCGAGAAAGGTCATCGTTCAAATCTTCGGGCGGCGGATCCTGTTTCAGCAGACTGCAAAGGCTTCCAGCGATGGACTTGATGGGAGCCAACGAGTTGTTCAATTCATGGCCGAACACGCGCACGAGTCGTTGCCACGCGATGCGTTCTTCCTCGCGCAGTTCCCGGCTCAAGTCGGAAATGACGAGCAGTTCGTGAGGTCGGCCCTTTTCCCGAATAGTCGTGTGACTAATGCGCCAACGGCCGGTTCCGCCGGCAAACTGTTGTTGAACCGTGCGTGGCGATTCACCGGAAAGGAACTCTTCAAGACCGAGCGCCGGAGCTTCGCTTCCCAGGAGGCGCTCGACGGGTTTACCAAGCAGACGCTCCCCGGAACGGTTGACGAGGCGAAGTTTGTGATCGTTGTCGAACGTAAAGACAGCGACGTCGATTTTGGCCATGACAGTCTGCAGCAGCGCCGTCGCTTCCAGCGCCCCCAACCGCTGTTCGCGCATTGTCTCGACCAGCGAATTCGCTTCATCAATGACCAATCCCATGGCATCGCCGCCACCACTGCGGGCATTGATCGAGTAGTCGCCCTCGCGCAGGCCGGCCAGCAGATTGGACAAGGTCTGCAACGGCCGGCTGACCTGATTGCGCAGGCCGAGTTGAAACAAGATGGGCAGGGCGACCACGATGGTCGTGAGAGCCCACTTCAGCCACGCTTCGCGCTCGGTCCACCAGATTAGGAAGAGCGCGATGCCGGTGGCTGGCAGGATGGCCAGCAAAGTCAGGGCGAAGATTCGGCGTTCGTAATTGATAGGCAAGATCGGGTTTGGCCGGTCGCTGAAAACTCACGTATTGGTAGCAGCCGAGGTGACGAAGCTCAAACTTCTTCGGAAGATCGTGACGGACTGGGGTGCAACTCCGTTTCGCGTGGACGTGGGCGTCCGCGCTCCCATGCGTGGCTCATGTGTGGCTTCCACGATTTCAAAGTCGCGCATCGGGACTTTGAACCCGGATATTGTAAGCCGGTCACAGACCGGCGCTCCAACGGGAAACGGAGCGCCGGCTTGCAGCCGGCTTACCGCGTGTCAGGTCAATATGGATTCATGAAAAGATGCATCGGATGGATTAGAGCCTCGTTACCTCGGCTGCTACGGGGTTATGAAATCGCCTTTACAGACCGTGTTTTTCCAGGCGGCGATAGAAGGCGCTGCGACTAAGCCCAAGGGCTTTGGCTGCCTGAATGGCATTCCCTTCAAAACGCGCCAGTGCTTTGCGAATCATGTGCTTTTCCACTTCATCAAATGTCATGTCCTCCATGGAAGCGGTCGGACCGGCGGCGGGCGATAGTCCAAGGTCTCCTGGTTGAATTTGCTGCGTCCGCGCCATCAGGACC
>CALBIE010000562.1 GCA_937893495.1 uncultured Verrucomicrobiales bacterium
TGCGCTAATTTTCATAGTGATCATTCTGGTCGCCTTTTTTAGTCAGCAGCGAATTACGATTCACTTCAGTTACTGTCAGAATCATTGGATGAAACGCATCAGGGATTTGGCCATTTGCGTTATTTCCGTATTTGGAGGAATTGCCATTTGTTGTGCCGCCATTGTGAAGCCGGGCCACTACCTTTTCGCAATTGGAATCATGGTTGCCTTGCTCGGTGCCGTTTACGGGGCGATTGCGACCGCCACGCTGACATTGAAAAAGGTTGATGGTCAATTTGTTCGCCAGAATGGCGCCGGGAAGCCTTTCCTTGATTCATTGCCGGAATGGGGAAAACTCCGGCAGTGAAATTGAATCGCATCTGTGTCTATTGCGGCTCCAGTCCGGGCGGTGATCCGGAATACGCCCAGGCGGCGGAATCTCTGGGCACGTTGCTGGCCGACTCTGGCATAGGACTCGTTTACGGCGGCGGCAACGTCGGATTGATGCATCTCGTCGCGGAAGCCGCGCTCGCGAAAAAGGGCGAAGTCATCGGCGTCATTCCTCACTCGCTCGAGCAGAAGGAACTTGCCCACCGTGGCCTTACCGAACTGCTCGTCGTTAAATCCATGCACGAGCGCAAACAAAAGATGGCCGATTTGGCCGACGCGTTCATCGCCCTGCCCGGAGGAATTGGAACGCTCGAAGAAATCATCGAAGTGTTCACCTGGCTGCAATTGGATTTCCACGAGAAACCAATCGGTCTGCTCAACGTTTGCGGTTTCTACGACCAACTCCTCGAATTCCTTCATCACATGGTAAAGCAGAAATTCCTGAAGGATGAGCAACTTGAAATGCTCCAGGTTTCAAGCGATCCGATTGCCTTGCTCGATAAACTGCAAACGTTCATCCCGGTCAAAACGGCGAAATGGTTCGATAGAAGAAACGAAACCTGACCGTCGGCAATGGCCCGGGGAATCAGCCCTGTGCCGTCGGCCAACCGGCCGCGACGAGTCCTTTGTAACCGTCCTGGATGGAATGCACGTTCGCGTAACCCATTTTCTGCGCGGCATCGCAGGACAACACCGACCGGAATCCGCCGCCGCAATACAGGAGGAGTTCGCGGTCCTTGTCGGGAAATGTTGTCTCGATATCCCGCTCAAGAATGCCCTTGCCCAGATGCTCGGCCTCGGCGATATGCCCGCCAATCCATTCCGTGTCCTCGCGCACATCCACCAGTACGGCTTTCGCATTCGCATCCATGCGTTCCTGCGCCTGTGCCGGGGTGATCTCCTTCACACGCGTCCGCGTCTCATCCACGATTTTCAGGAAGCCGGGAGAATGTTGCACGAGCCGAGCCTACTCCGCCGTCACCAAGGGTCAATTTGATTTCTCGTGGCGCAGGTGTGACCGAGCGGAGCGCGGCTGTGTCAGCGGGACCAGCCGCAGCAATGTCCAAACCGCAAAACGCTTCAGATTTCTCCAACCGCCCGGCGAATGCCCTGTTGCTGCGACTGGCTTTCAGCACAGTCGCGCTCCGACACCCCTGCCGGGGTTCACGCCCGCGCTACGTCACCCAGCGCTTCGCCTTCATCTCGAAGCGCGGCAACGAACCGGGCTCGGCCGCACGAACCGGCACCCGCAGGGCGAATGAATTCTCGAAGTGCTTCGACAACCGCTGCACGAGTTCGTCGGCGTCGCTGACGCCCGACTCCGGCTCGATGACGACCTCGATTTCAGTCATCGCTTCGGATGAATCGACCTTGACCTGATACTCCGCCACACCTCCGACCGAGCGGATAATCTGTTCCACCGCGCCGGGATAGATGTTGACGCCGCGCACCACCACCATGTCATCCACGCGGCCGAGGATTCCGCCCTCAAGCGCCAGCTCGTGCCGACCGCATTCGCATTGTTCGGCCGTGGCGCTCTTGACCAGATCACCGGTGCGATAGCGTAACAGAGGCGAGCCGGTTCGGCCAAGCGTGGTGAGAATGAGTTCTCCGGTTTCACCTTGCGGCAATGTTTCCTCAGAATCGGGATTGATGATCTCGGCAAGATAGGATGTTTCGATAATGTGCAACAATCCGGCTTTGGCCGGACATTCGTACGTCACCGGTCCGACTTCCGTCATGCCGTGATGGTCAAATACTCGAGCGCCGTTCCACGCATCACTGATTTGTTTGCGGGTGGCGGGCAGGCTGCCGCCGGGTTCGCCAGCGACAATGATGGACTTGATAGCCGCTTGCTTGAGATCTATCCCTTCGCGCGCAGCCGCCTGTGCGAGGTGAATGGCATAAGTCGGCGTGCAGCAAAGCACCGTGGCCTGTTGCTCGATCAAATTCTTCAATCGGGCAGCGCTGCTTAATCCGCCTCCCGGCAGGCAAAGCGCGCCGATTCGCAACGCTGATTCAAACGCAGTCCAGAAGCCGAGAAACGGTCCGAACGAGAACGCGAAGTAGATGCGGTCTGTGGCCGTGACGGCGGCGGCCTGAAACACTTCGCCCCAATTGCTAAGCATCCAGTCCCATGTCTCATTGGTATCGAGCCAGCGCAACGGCTTGCCGGTGCTGCCGCTCGTGTTGTGGCAGCGGGTATACCGCTCCAGTGGATAAGTGAGATTGGTTCCGTACGGCGGATGCGTCGCCTGATCGTCAACGGCCTCCTGTTTATTCGTAAAGGGGCACTTGCTGACGAAGTCGGAGACGGACAAAACGCCTTTTTCAAATCCGCAATCCGCCAGCTTGTTGCTGTAAAACGAGTTGGAGGGAATCAGCGCCGCGATGAGCGAACGCAACTGTTCAAGTTGCCTCGCTTCAATCTGTTCGCGGTTGAGAAAGGGGGCGCTCATGAAATCCGTCCACCGTGTTCCCCCTCACCCCGAGGAGAGGGAAATCGTAAGAACGCTGAACTCCGACCGGGCACATTCATTTTCAAAAGCCGCGTCCAATTCCACTCCCACCCCCTGAACCTGGTAGCAGCCGACGTAAGGAGGCTCATGCAACATTGGGCAAAAGAAATCAGAGCCTCCTTACGTCGGCTGCTACAGTTCAGGGGTTCAAAGCGCGAAACTTCGTTTCGGCGAATTCTCGCCCCGAGGGAGAGGGCCGGGGCGGGGGGAACGGACACGATAATAACCAGGGCGTTTAACGAAATCGCGTTCACCGGTGCATCATCAACTCATTCGCCGGGCTTGTCGGATGCCGGCGCGGCGGGCGCGATTGCCGCAGCCGCCTTTTGCGGTGGCGCGGGATTCGGCTTATACAAAGTCACCAATGCACCGCCGAGTGCGGCCAGCAAGATGCCAAGAAAGAACTGGGGCTTGATGTTGCCCCATCCACCCGCTGGCGGATGAGTCGCCAGCGCGTAAAAGGCATTCACTATCGGCGCACCGGCAAAGATGAGGGCCATGACGACTGCGGGTGTTCCCTTGGCGCCGAACGCGAGCAATACGCCCAGCGCGCCGATGGCACCGACGATGCCGGCGAACAGCGACCACCAAAGGCCTTTCGCGGGAAATGTCCACGTTGCACCTTTGGCGACCAGAATCGCCGCCGGGGCCAGCACCGCCGTGAGAAAGTAGGCGATGCCGACAAAGAGGAACGCCTTGATGCGCCCGTTCTGCGGATCGGCCATCCCCATCGCGCCGGAGTGGAGGAATACTCCGTAAACACCCCAGCATCCAATTGTCAGTAAAACCCAATAAATCCAGGACATGCCCGGTCCGGTTGTATTTGCAGTGCTCATATCCATTCAGTTCCAGTTAGTAATTCTCGAAATCGGGTGAAGCTTAAAGGGAAATCTGTCCGGAAGGCAAAACTGATCACCCATGGGACGCTGGAAGGCAAACGAGCGTGTCGCATCAAAGATGAAATCAAGGGAGGAGGCTACCGCGACCCCGAATCCCAATAGCCTGCCATCCAGGTGGAAATGCTGGATAAGACGACCCGGCTCGAAGCCGCCTTGCTGCCTGAAGTCGAGTCGCTGCGGCTCGGTTAGGAGTATGGCTTGGGATGATATTCAGCCTCAGCGGCCAATGCCTGAGCCTTGGTTTTTCGGTCTTCCTTGGCTGGCGGCCAGTCAGTGACTTCCGCATGTGTCGGATTGCCGGGCAAAGGGGCCGGTTCCACCTTCAGCTTCGTTCGGTCAATAGTCGTCACCGCGACATCGGCCCTGCCGAACAGCTCCACGTTCCGTTTTCGAGCCACATCTTCACCAACCGGCCACAGTCCATCCACATCCGTCATGCTGTGCTCGTTTACAGAGAGCCGACCGTCAGCAGGAGGGATAAATGCATGCTGCTTCACCGTCCTGTCTTCCCGGACCCAATTCTTCCTGAGTATGAATCGCCCGATATGGCTCGGCATGAACTATGTCCCTTTGATCTCCAAAATAAGTTGAAGCAGTCCGCCCGGAATGCGATTCAGGAACGGTTCGCTTCCGTTGAGCCTTCGTGCCCCCAACAATGCCGACCAAAAGAGATAACCATCAGGACTGACGCTAACCGAGAGGGTGTATCGGGGGGAGCGATGCCAGTCAAAGGTCAGGTGTCCGTCCGGTTCCGCATCAATTTCAGGCGTTGGATACCCCGACGGCAAAGCGTCAATAAAGTTAAATGCTTTTCGGTAGGTTTCGATGTCAATGGCTTCCGCTCCGTACCCGTCCCAATCTGGTTCTGCGCATTCCTCCGATACATCGAACAGCTCTTCCTTGGCCGCACGATTCTCTTCTCCCAAGGTGAACGAGCTCCGCATCTGTTGCACGCCACCGAACGACTGGCGCGTCACGTATGCCGCCTCGTCGCTCCATCCCGGGGTTGAGCCGGAATCGGTCCATTGAATGGCTGCCAGTCCACTCATTTCATCTGCTCCAAAATTTGCTGAGCAACACTACCAAAGAATGTTTTGTTTTTCAGCCAGCGCATCTCGGTGAATCGTTTTTGGATTTCGGCGGATTCGACTTCGAAAGCATGAGTCGTAAAGACATCAATATCAAGGATCAACGACACGTTTGGGCTCGGTTCTGGTGCTCGCTGAATGGTCCGAATCAGGTTGATGGCGTATTTGTCGCCGGGGACGGCCAATGTGTCGTGGTGGAAAAAATTGGAGAAGGGGATGTTCAAACCACGCGGAGCCTCCGGGCTACCGGGAAGCACCTTCCGAAGCACCAACCCTTCGACAGGGACCACGATCTTGTTCACGAACCGCAATCCGAGGCGAAGGACGTCCGACGGCTCAGCAAGCCTTTGATGAATCTCCCACAGGCGAAATGCCTCTGAGCTGAACTCCTCCCATCGAGGATAGGGCGCAAGCCGACTGAAGAGAAACCCGTCCCTCGTGGAATGGACATTGTGCTTCCCGTCTTCCGAACGAAGCCGAACGCCATGCCAGCCCATATCCTTGGTCTCTTGAGTCGGGGCCTGACCATCTTGGAGCTTCAACTCGGTGGTAATTTCACGGTGCGAGCTTTGCTGCGGGTAATCGGGAAGGTTGGCCTTGAGTTTCTCCCGGATCACCGATTCTGTCCAATCTGTCCGAGCTTTCGCCCCAATCTGGATTACCGCTTCGGCGATTGGTGCCTCCGAGAGGTGGGGAAACCCTTCCTCAAGCTTGATTTGGAATTCAGCGGCGTCGCTCATTCGGTCGGCGGGTTCCTAACAGGAACCAATCTGTTTGGAAACCAATGAATGGCATTTGTTCAATTTGGGGGAAGAAATTCAAATGGAAGCAGGAGTCGGTGTCTAATCATTCCAATTCCACCTCCGGCGCAACCTCGATTAGTTTTGCAAGTTCCGCGGGAATAGGGGCGGCGGACATTTTCCCGTCCTTGTCCTTGGTCACGCACACGACCGTCAACCGGCCGCGCGCGACCTGGATGGGTTGCGGCGAGTTGATCTTGTTCAGCTTGAACAAATACGTGAGCGAACGGCTCTTTTTCTCCGCGACGAGCAGGTGAATCTCCACTTCGTCCTCAAATCGTAGCGGGTGCTTGAAGTCAAACGAAGCATGTACCCGTGGCCATCCCACCGGCGGGTCCGTTTGTTTGGTGACGATGGAAAAACCGAGCGAACGAAAAAACGCGTGCTCGGCCGACTCCATGTATTTGTAGAAGTTGCTGAAATGCACGATGCCCGCCATATCCGTCTCTGAGAATTCAACGCGGCGGGTGATTTTGAACTCGTATGGCATGGTGGGGGAAAGGATGAAGTATGAGGGATGAATTATGAAGCGGGAACTTCTGCCCGTGAATCGTCCGTGATGGATTCGAGCGCCTCGACGATTTTCGCGGCCATGGCGGCAATGCTGAACTGTTCGCGGGAAGCCGCAAGGGCATGACTACGCAACTCTTTCAGCCGCTCCGGGTCGATCAACAAGGACTCGATGCCATCGGCGAGCGCGGCGGAATTGGCCTCCGTGATGATACCGGCGCGGCTGGCCTCGACAATCTCGGGAAAGGCGGCGTGGCGCGGTTGCACGACGGGCACCCCGGCGGCCATCGCCTCGACCAGATAAAGCCCGAATGCCTCACCGTAAAGCGCCGGAACACTGAACAACGTCAGCGACTCAAAGAACGCCTGCTTCTGATCACGATCAAGATTTGGATGGACCTCCACATCAGCGAGGACACCGGCGTCGGCCAATAGCCGTTTCAGCTTCGCGACATACTTCTCATCGCTTGGCCCGCAGCCGCCGCCAACCTTGAGCTTCAGCAACTTCGTCGTCTCACGCTTCTTCAGGTCGATGAACGCGTCCACCAGCAGATGCAATCCCTTCTCCTCGGACATCCGCGCAAAGAAACCCAGCACCGGTGCTTCGCCGCCCTGAACCGTAGCAGCCGACGTAAGGAGGCTCTGATGTTCTTCACCCGGAATGGTATGAGCCTCCTCACGTCGGCTGCTACCTGTTTCAGACCCTTGCCACCCCTCCAGATTGATGCCGTTGAAAACGACCTTGACCTTGTCCGGCGAGACTTTCATTCGCGCGGCCATGTTGTCGGCGAAGTAACGGCTGGGCGCGATGAACAGATCGACCTCCTGCGCGCGTTCGGAAAGCGTCGCCCAGACGGCGTCGCGATCCTTCTTCGGCATCGCGTCGAGGAAGGCGTCCTCGCCCTGCAACATGCAGACAACCTTGGATTTAAGCTGCTTTTTGAATTGCCGCACGAGGCCGACCAGCATCGCATTGGAAAGGCAAATCACGTCCGGATGTTCCTGCGTCTTGAGGAAGGCGATCAACTCATCCAATTCGCGCGCCTGATTGCCGTCTTCGCCCTTGAGCATGGACAGTGTCAGGTCGCCGACATCCTCCGCGCGGGTCTTCGCCGCCTGTTTGCCGGCCCACTTGAGGAGCCTCGGTGAGGCCAGTAATTTGTGCAACCATTCCGGCGCGTGACGGAACAGCGCGGATTTCTGTTCCAGATAAACATTCACGCCACTGAAGAAAATCGGTGTGCCGGCGCTTTGATCCTCCTCGTCCAACGTCATTGGCAGATAGAGCGGCACCATGAGCGTGGAGTGCCCCAGCTTGCGCAGTTCGGCGACGAGGGCGTTGTCGCGGAAACAATTCCCGCAATACATGCCGCCGGCACCGGGTGTGATCTGGACGATGTTCACGCTGCTGGTTTCGTGAGGGGTAAGGAGTGGAAGAGTGAGGAGTTCGTCACGCCCCAGAAATAGTTTAACATGCTGGAAGGGCGCGGGTCGTTCCCGTAGCGCAGGCTTCCAGCCTGCACACACGCTTGTGTTGCCAACAAGGGTGTTCGGCACGTCCGGGACTTGATCAACGCCATGTTCGCCTCATGCAGGCGGGACGCCTGCGCTACGAGGCTGACGCCGTTGCCACGTTCTCGGGTGTGAAACGTGCGGGCTACGGGTTCGCCACGCGCCGTTCGCCTGATCTTATGAAAGCGGGTTCGCGGCATGGCGTCTTTTCACTTCTCACTTTTCACTTCTCACTTTTCACTTCTCACTTTTCACTTTTCACTTCTCACTTCTCACTTCTCACTTCTCACTTCTCACTTCTCACTTCTCACTT
>CALBIE010000563.1 GCA_937893495.1 uncultured Verrucomicrobiales bacterium
TTTCAGTTTCTCGTCTATACGTTCTCGGTCATCGCAATTGGGTATCTCGTGTATTTGATGATAGGTTTTATTGGGCGTGTTAACGAGTTTTTATATGGAGGATAAATGTTACGAAAAGATGTCAGAAAAGGTGTCAGTCCCGACAATTGACAATCCACTTACGATCCCATCGACCAGGTGACCAACGCCAACTACGGCACCTGGACCCAGGGGTTCAACTTCGACGCCATGGGCAACCTGAACAGCAGGATTGCCGTAAACGGGTCAGTTCTTGACTATTGATACAAGCGTTCCGGTTTTCCATTTGTCCGGTTTTCGATTCAGGTCAGCCATCAGGAAAGCGGCGCAGCAGCGCGCGCACTCCACGACCTGGCGGAAAGTCGCAATCTCCATTCGAACAGAATGCCGTAATCGGAGATGGAACGCCACGGATGAAACACGGTGTGGCAGAGCCGCAACCACTCCCTCTCCGCACTGCTGCGTCGCGGGGAGAGAATTCGCGGAAACGAAGTTCCGCGCCGTAAACCCCTGAACCGTAGCAGCCGACGTCAGGAGAATCCGAGCACGAGAATCGTGCGGCATGAATCCCGCGAACTCGCGTCCCCCGGTGGCAAGGCTTTGCGGTCTGGGGCAGGTCTCCGACCTGCCAGTTGCGTCCTCTCTGAGGGCGCGACTCCCGGAAACGAAAGTGAGACTGGGTGTCTCCGGGGAACCAGAGGTTCCCCGAACCGGCGGGTCGGAGACCCACCCCACATTCGCCAAGCCGTTCGTTGGCAGGCTCTGATCTCAATAGTTTTTACGCAGAAGTCTGAGCCTCCCGCCTTCACTCAGCTACGGCGCGGCACGCGTTACCTCGGCTGCTACCAATGATTGAATTTTTGTGCAGCCTGCTAACCGCCTTTGGGATCAAGGAAACTGACAATCCCCAGACGTCCGCCGTCCTCGGCGGAGAGGAGAATCTGCAATCCGGGAGTCAGTTCGGCAGCGGTTCCTTGGCGCAGGTAATCCTGATCGTTGACGATGACCATGTCCTCGCCGGACTGGTTCACTATCCACCACTTGTCCTGATAGAAACTGAAGTAGGCGATGGGAGTCCGGTCGCAGTCGATCGGACTCAGCTTCGAGGAGGCGTGCCATTTGTACAGATACCGGTTGTGCCAGATGGTGATCGATTGTTGTTCATCGCTGTAGGCACCGCCGCCTTTGTCGCGATAAAAATCCATGATGGGCACCGGCTTCGTGATGGGAGCGTTGGTGTAGGGGCACGACATCGGCATGTCGCGGGTCAGGACGAACCATTGATTTCCACTCGGGGACGGATGGATCAGGTCGAGCGTCTTGGTCAGGCATTTTTCCCATTCACTTGCCGAGGCGCGCCGTTTCGGTTTGTGGAGGCCCGTGACAAAGGTCTTCTGGAAAAGTGCGTCAAGGTACGGTCCCATGCGCCACGCTGGCACCGTGGGCGGTTTCTTAAGGCGGTTGGAAGTGTCTTCCGGATGTTCGATGTAAAGCGCTCCCTCGCCCATCGAGAGCAATTCGTCCTGTTCCGGGCGTTGACTGTGGATTTTCGGGCCCTGCAACGGATGCCGAAGCAAAAGTGTTTCGTACATGAGAACGGCGAGTGCATGCAGGTCCGTCTCAATGGAAGGCAGTCCCTTGCCGGTAATGACTTCGGGCGCGATGTATCCGGGCGTGCCCATCACACTGGGTGGCGCCAACCCGGGCACAACCAGCGAGTCGATGTCGATGACGCACGCGTCCCCGTGCTTGGGATCGATCAACACATTGTTGTGTGAAAGGTCACTATGCGCGAGACCGGCAAAATGCAGACGGCGCACGGCGCTGGCCATCACGGAACAACATTGGAGGTAACGCAGAAAATCTCCCTTCTCGTCCGCGGGCAGGAGTTTGCGGGACTTCTCGCCGGTAAACCAGCGTCCCTTCTTTTCACGAATATTACCAGTGCGGTCGCGGAAGAAGAAATTCGGACGGTACGCCGGGCAGACGACGCCCAGCATGGGCCGGATGAGATGATGTCGTTGGATGAATTCGGGCGGAATTCCACGTTCGCCCTGGACGATGTCCACCGGCCAGCAAAAGTGCTTTTTCCAGTATTCAGCCTGGCTGCCTTCCAGAGTGGGATTGTAGTCGTTGACGATTCTTTCCAGCCGATTCCGACGCTCGCGGGGGTCGTCGAGTTTGCCGTAAAAGAAGCCGACGACCTGTTTGTGGTCGCGGGTGAAGAACACCACCTTCTCGCCGCCCGCCGTGATCGGCTCACGCTCGAAGACGATCTCCTTCCCGGTGGTCGTGGTCGTGGTGAGATACTGCATGGCAGGGCGTCAACGACCTAGAACTTCACGTTGATCGGCCGGCGATGCATCAACAAAACAGTGCGGTCATCGTTTTCGCCGCGCTTCTCAAACTCAAGCCACTGTGCCAGCGCCCAGGCGGCGGCCTCCTGCTCCATCACGGCCGGTTGTAGAGGCTGGTCCTTGAAATCCTTCAGTGGTTTTTGCACGCCGGAATACCATTGCTGGAATATTTCGAGTGCCCGTTTGTCAATCGGGTAGAACGGATCTTCGATGCCGTCCGAGCAAAGGAACACCGCCTCGATGTCATCGACCTCCTTGAACACTTCGATGTCGCCAGTGCGCAATTTTGCCTCGTCGTCAGTGAAAAAACACGAGACCTCGCCGGAGAACTTGCCACTGTCTTTGCTGGCAAGTTTCATTATGGTCTTGTCCTTCTTGAGAAAACAGACAGCGCCGTCACCAATCTGGTTGGCGATCATCAGTTCGCACTTCTCATTCTTGAAATGCACCACTGTCAACATGGTCCCGCGAAACTCCTTGGCCGGCAGGTTTGATTTCCCGGCGATGGCGATGATTCGTTCCCGCGCCCGGTCGAGCGAAGATTTCAGGGCTTCCTTAAGTGCCTTTTCGAGAACGTCCGGCTTCTCGGTCTTCCCTTTTTCAAACCCGGCGATTTCGGCGGCCATTAATGTCGCGGTTTCGTGGACGGCGATATAGGAGCCGAGGCGGCTGAACTTGCTCGATCCGGCGCCGTCGGACACGCAGAGAACGGTGGCTTCGGGCAGTGAAGTAAAAGCCATCGCGTCCTCGCGAAAGCGATGATCGAATGCCTGCTTGCGGCCGCGGCGACTTCCGCCAATCACCCGCCAATCGGGCGAAACGATTCGCTCAATGGCGATGTGATCCTGATAATCCCGGCGAATCAGTCCGGGACATTCTCGAGAAATCTCGGGCGGACACCATGCCTCTGTGACCGGTTCGGTTTTCCAAGCCGCTGGTTTCAACGGGGGAGGCGGCGGTTCCTCGGATTTTTTCTCATCTTCGACTTTTTCCATACCCTTGAGCGGTTCAGTGGGCTTTTCATCCTCGCCCTTGTTCAGCTTCGCCGCCTCCACCGATTCGGCTTTCTTCCCTTCGCCGGATTTGGCCGGCTCAGGTTTTGGAGTTGCTTTCTTTGCGGCGGAATTCTTGAGGCCGGTCAATTCTTCCCGGGTCAGTTTCTGGGTGTGCTCAGTCTCGTCGCCACTCTTTGGCCTGGCGGCGACCAGAAACGCCTTCGCCGGTTGTTCGGCCACGGGTTTGACCGCTGTAATGGGCGTTGATTTCTTTTCTGGAATCGTCTTCGGCGTTGGTGCTTCCGGTTTCTTTTCGAGGGGAGTGGATTTTGTTTCCGTTTTCCCGGTCTCGGATTTGGCGGAAGAGTCGTCTTTTTTCGCGTCAGTCTTCGAATCCGTGGCCGATTCGTCGGGCGCGGTTTTCTCAGAACCGAACAGCCAGTCTTGGAAACTCACGTTGAGAATCGAACTCGCTTAAGGATGAATGATGATCTCCGGTGGTGGTGGTGGCAGGGCAACACCCTCGATGAGCGTATCTCCACCCGCAGGGGCGGCGCCAATCTTCGCGGAGGTCTGCTTGATGGACGCGGACACCCATTTGAAGAACTGTTTGAACGCCTCGGGAGTCATTTCCTTCATGATGAGGACGGTCTCGGTCACCTGTTTCAACACGTTGGGATCCGCCTGATCACCACATGCCACGGCGATGATATTGCCGGCGCGGCGGTTCATCAATTCGCGGGCATGCTCGTCCCAGCGGTCGGTCGGCGCTCCGTCGGTGAAAATGAACACCAGCGGCTTCCAGTCGCCCTTTTCCTCCGCCGTCGTCTTTTGCACTTCCCGGTCGAGGGCGTCCATTAATAATTTTAGCGCCGCGCCCAGCGAGGTTGTCCCACCGGCCCGCATGTCGGGCGGCTCAAACTCGGTGATCTCGGTCAACGGCACCACCTGTTGCGCGTTGGCGTCAAACGTGATGACCGACAGGTAGGCGCATTCGACGGCCGAAGGGTCGCCCATAAGTTCGCTGTGAAGGGCACGGATGCCGGATTTCACGGACTCAATGGGCGCGCCGTTCATGGAACCGGAGCAATCGGCGAGGATATAGACTGGCAGTCGGCGGATTGACATATTTGTTTATTGGGAATCGGGTTCTTGCTGCGTGACGTGGAGTGTTGGAAATGCCGTTCCCGCAGGCAAGCAAAAAGACCGCAATTTCCCGCATATTAGGTGCGCAATTCTGGAGCAGATGAGATTTCGAGTTCTGCGAAGTATTCGAATGACTCGGGAGTCAACGATTGACGGTGGGCGGTCTTTTTGATTCCTTTTCTTTTCATGGAACCTGGGGACAGACCATTACCGCCAAAGCAGGAATTGGAGTTTCTGCGGCTTGGTGCACAAGCGACGGAAACAGACCTGAAGTCTGTCTGGAAAGCACTGATCAAACACTATCATCCGGACCGGTTTGTCGATGAAGCGGCCAAAGACTATGCCCACCATCAGGCGATCCGGATCAATGCCTCCTACGACACAGTCCTGAAGTGGATCCGGGCACGTAATGAATACGACGCCCTTTTCGCGGAGTTCGAGGCGCAGAAAGCGGCCGAAGAAGAGGAGAAGCGACGCGAGGAAGATAGAAGACGAACTGAAGCGCATCGGCAGCGGCGGGCCGCAGCAGAAAGGATCGAGAGCGAGCGAGCACGGACGGAGGAAAAACGACGCGCTGAAGAAGAACAAAGCCGCCGAGCTTCCGAGGCATGGTCACCGGCCGACAGCGAGAATCAGTTTGCTTCTGGGGACGACGATGGTTCAGCGGGTCGTTCCACTTCCAGTGAATCATTGGCCGGCAGGTGGACGCGGGCAGTTCGCGGGTGGTCCTGCACTCACAGAATGGCCGTATTGGTTTGGGGTGGTGTGATTGGCGGCATACTCGCCGGCGGACTCGGCGCATTCGTCATCGTAAAATCCATGAACACCACGGCGGACGGGAAGCGGTTGCCATCGAATCAAACCGGCGAGCCTGTTTCTGTGCAGCCTCCTGTTGCCATGGCACCCGTGATCGTTGCACATCCTGGTATCCACAATTTGAAACACGGAACAGCGGCTGTGCTGCGCGTGGAACTCGATGGAACCCCACCATTCTCTTTTATGTGGCGTCTGCACCATCAAGAAGCAGACCGTAGTTCAGGATCACTCGAAATAAAGACTACTCTGATTTCAATCGGGACAAACGCGACTTTAACCATCCCGGATTTTGCCGATCCAAAGCTCAGCAGAATGGGGCGATTCGATGTTGTGGTGTCAAATTCGTTCGGTTCGGTAACGAGCAAAGTGGGCATGGTGGTCGGGGTAATTTCCCGAACGGCGCACGGTCCATATATTGGAGAGTTGACGAACCGGATAGCAGAAGGACGGCCATCGGGTCCGTTACGGTCTGGGAGCTTTGTGGAGGAGACAGCTTGGTTTCACCAGGTGGATGGAGTTTTTTCGGGAACGCCGGTCGTCGCGAACAGCGGTCTCGTGATCGCCCAATTGGATAGCTTGGCGGCATTCGACCCGGAAACTGGGCAACGAGTCTGGAGTGTTCCGCTCCGGCCGACCGCTTCCGGTTTTCCGGTTCTAGGCCCACGCAATACCGTGCTTGCTGCGGGTGAATCGTCTCTTTTGTGTGTGGAAGCCACGACCGGAAGCAAGTTATGGGAGTATTCAGCCAATCGAAAACTGTTCTTCTGCGCTTACAATCCTGTTACGACCAATGTCGTTATTGGCGGTGTCGGTGGAATTGAGGGGATATCTACCAATGGCGAGGCATTGTGGAAAACGGAACTGGAGGGAGATCCCAATTGCATTCCAGCAATCGACGGTGCGGGCACAGTATTTGTGAAAGTCGGTGATTGGACGATTCTCGCTTTGGATGGACAAACTGGTGCTGTTAAATGGGGGTACCATCCAGGGATTTCTGAAACCTATGAGCTTGGCCGATCTGGAATTAAGGGTTGGGAACAGGTTGGGGAACTGGTTGGAGCGAATGTCATCACCAACGTTTTCGAAAATGAAGAAGAAATCCAACTGATCGCCTCGCGATTTACGCTTCCGCGTGTACGCGAAGAGCGTGATCGGTCAATCCGATTATCATCGCCTGTCATTTACCGGAATACCGTCATCGTTGGCTGCGGTTCGGTTTTGTGTGGTTTGTCGCGTACGGATGGCTCGCTGCATTGGGCGATTTTTGACGAATCAATTAATAGGCACACGCCGGTGATAGATGGCGGCGGCAATCTTTGGTTTCAACCCATGGGGCGATATGCCAGAATTAGCAATCCGGAGACCGGGGAGATATCGAAAACTCATTCTGGCCACGCAGTGCCGTTCTGTGGTTCATGGTCTCCGCTGGTGCTGAATTCAGAATCCGTTTTGGTGGGTATTGTTCCCCCGTATGGCGGGGCTTTTGTGGAACGGCAATCAGGTGTGAGGGGACCGGTTGCCAGTGGTGGAATTCGAGGCATACCTGGTTATTATCCAATCGGTGGACCTCCAGTCTTGAATAATCATGGGCGTATATTCATTCAAGTGACGAACCCTCGTTTTACCAGCCAGCAAACTTCACTGATTGCGGTAACTACCAAGCAAGAGATTCGGTATATCGGCGAAGCCATTGTCAATTCGATCTGGGGAATGATGGGCAAGGATTGCCATCATTCCTGTTTCTCGCCACAATAGCTAATACGTGGCCCGTCCGCCGGACAAGTCAAAGACGGCGGCCGTCGTGAACGAGCAATCATCCGAACAGAGCCAGCCGACCATGGCCGCCGCTTCATCCACCTGACCGAAGCGGGCCATCGGGATTTTCGACAACATGTAGTCGATGTGAAACTGCTCGCACTGTTCGAGTATCGGCGTCTGGATTACCGCGGGGGTGACGCAATTGACGATGATTCCCTCCTGCGCCAGTTCCTTGCCGAGCGACTTCGTCAGGCCGATGACTCCCGCCTTGGACGCGCTGTAATGCGACGCGGTGGGATTGCCCTCCTTGCCGGCGATCGAGGCGATGTTGACGATACGCCCGTATTTGTTCCTGAGCATGTACGGCACGACCGCGTTGCAGCAGTAGAAAACGCCGTTGAGATTGATGTCGATTACCTTGGCCCATTGCTCGGGTTTGAGTTCCCACACCCTGGCGTTGTCGCCCGCCACGCCCGCGCAGTTGACCAGCAGTTCGATGGAACCAAAATGATCGTGGGTCGCCTTCGCCGCCGCCGCGACACTGGCCGGATCCGTGAGTTCGACCTGGACCGTCTGCACATTTCCCGGCGCGCCCAGCGCATCCGCCGCCTGCTTCATTCCCTCTTCGTTGCGGTCCCAAATGCTGACCTTGGCGCCGGAAGCCAGGAGGCGTTGGACAATGGCGAAACCGATGCCGCTGGCCCCGCCCGTGACGATGCCGTGCTTGCCGTTCAAATCCAGTTGATTCATGGGACGCGATTAAAACGTGATTCAAAAGAAAGGCGAGTGTGGATTTTCAACCTTAAAACCGCAATTGAACCACGAAGAACACGAAGTGAAGATTTTGAATTTCACCGGCCTGGCCGCCGCCCGGTCAACCCGAGACGCGTTCACCCGCCGGGTGAAGTTGTCCTGGAGCCGGTAATCCGGGAAAGTTCCCGTCTTTGTGCTCTTCGTGGTGAATCCCAACTTCGGAGTTTAGGTTCAGTCGGGCCTTCAGCGACAATGCAAATCCCCGGGGCCGTCGATCCTCCACTCGGAATCGTCGAATTAAGCGTTAAGGCGGTGCCAACACCGTTCTCAAAGAATCTCGCCGTTGCCCATTGTCAATTGTCGGGACACGTTTTTGGGAATCGGAAAAAATCTACCTCAACATGGAAGACCCAACTCTGCCCTCAGTTTGATGCTCAACGAACTTACAGAATTTGAATTGCACCGCCGATCGGTAGCAAGTAAGCAAACCGTCAACCAGTTCAACAGTAGGCAGTTTCAATCGCCTCTTCACATCCAAACTCTAGTGGTGGCCGAGTTTTTCCATGAAGTTTCAATCTGCCACCAATGCTCCACGGCTATCCGACCCGCTCACCCATTATCGGCGAGTGATAACTTCCCGTCTCACCCACCTAAACGGGCCTCTGGCATCCTCGGGGCGATGCCCACAAGTTATGGACCGCCGACATCGAGCGTGGTGTGGGCGAGCATACGGCCATCGTTCGAGGCGATCCAGACATGTAACTTGCACCGTTGCGGAAACCTTGCGGGGACGCCATTTCCGAACAAGCGAGGGAGAGGCAATTCCATTTCCTCTGTCCCGGCGATGAACCAGTCACCGGAAGCGAAATACGTGGCAGCCGTGCCGATTATGCGGCTGCCTTTCTTGACGTCAGTCACCGCATAGCATCCGGATCTGTGGTACCCATTTTGAGTGAGAACGACGCCAAAACTTCCGTTCACAAACCGAACAGTCACAACCACATGCTTTAGCTTGGTTTTCGCGGCGACCCGGCGGGCTCCCGAAATGGCACCCTCCGTTCCTCCTTTCGGAATGAGGAAGACGTCCTCTGGCTGAACGGTCAGGTCGGAGCGATGGGCGACAACGATCCGGTGTCCAGCCACCGGAATTCCAACAGCACGTAAGCGCAAGAATCCGTCTAATTCGAGAACGTGCAGGCCGGGCTCCAGCCCCATTTGATCAGCAAAAACTGGAGGCTTTGTCGTAGGCCTTGTCGTATCTAGCATTGCTACTAAATTTTCCATCCGTCGAAGTGTATTGCGCATTCGAGCGCCCCACTGATTCACGCCGTCCCGAGGGTTCTTCAGGTGATTGCCGGCATTGGTCATGAGCACCTCTTGAAGGCCTTTCAAGTTTTCGAGATGTTTTCGTATGATCGGTATGTCCTCTTCACGGTAAGCCACCGCAAGTAGGCTCGCTAGAACCAACCTCGCGTCTCTGAGCATCGCCGTTGTAGCCTTGCCGAGGTAATATATATACTTCCTTCCGCTCCTTAACTCCAATTCGCTGCTAGACTCCAATTTGCGGATAGACTTCAGGGCAGACTGCAGCAGATTCCTGATTTCACCGACCGACTTTGCATTGTTGGCAGATTCAAGCAAAGACGCTAGCACGGAAAGAGTGTCGCTGAAAACTTCCAGCCCAGTGATGGCGCTTGCCTCGCTGGCACCCTTGGCGGACGCTGGTGAAATAGGTTCGGTATTGGAAACAGCTGTTGACTTCGCATCACCATTTTCGCCGTTGCCTTGGGAAATCAGTTTCAAGATCGCTCCGACAACCAAGGCAATGATCAGAACGCTGCCGCCGGCAATCAGGCCAATCTTCTTCCCTTTTCTGCTAACGCCCTTCAGGTTGGGCAGTGAAGGTGCCAAGTCGTTACTCGTCGTCTTGGGCTTGAACTGCGTAACTGGGACTGGTTCCGCCAAATTGAACAGGTTGTTGCAGTGCGGGCATTGAATCTCCATTCCTATTGCTTCAGCGGGAAATGAAATATTTCCTCCGCATGATGTGCACGCACATTTTAGTTCGTCATGACTCATCCCGAATTGCACCCATCATAACCGCCAGCGACAAGAAACACCAGAGATGTTGCCGCATCTGCAAAGGTCGACGAATTTTAAAATAGCGGCTGTTCTGGGTGCTCGAAAGATAAATATTGCTGAGAGAATGAAAACTTGTCAGCCCCGGTAATTGACAATGCCGCCAGGGAGATTCAGAGGTTCGCACTCTGGACGAGCCGAACAGTCTGCGGACTGAAAGCCGGCTCCCGGATGACTGCGAGGTCACATTGTGGGTTAGTTTTTCTTCTGCCGAGACACGGTATCAACGACTTCGCCGAAGGCGTCGAAGTAATTGGTCGTGTCCAACAGGCCATCCTTGTTCGCACCCCAATGGATCTCTACATCAAACTAGGCCGGAGGCGAAAGGCACTGGTCATTCCAATTCCTGGCCCAACCGTTTCGCCGGAAGAAGTGATGGAAGAGGTTTTTGGAAAGCGATGGCAAGCCCGTCAATAACTCCGCAACCACGTCTTTACCTCGTCGTGGGTCATCGCATCGTAGGCAGTCAGCAAACCTCGTTCGGCAAAGAAAACGATGCGCAAGTGAAGGCTTGCTCGACACTCAAAAAGGTCTTTGCGCAGTCTTCTTATCCCCAGACCTGAATGCAGATGAGGAAAACCGAATCCGGCTCCC
Organism: uncultured Verrucomicrobiales bacterium; assembly: GCA_937893495.1. GTDB lineage: Bacteria > Verrucomicrobiota > Verrucomicrobiia > Limisphaerales > JAYPXF01 > CALBIE01. Next base: position 10,577 of record CALBIE010000563.1, read on the forward strand.
AAAGCCCGCAGCGC
>CALBIE010000564.1 GCA_937893495.1 uncultured Verrucomicrobiales bacterium
AAGCGTCTCCGACGCGTCGCAATCTCACATGCCATTCAGATGAAACGCCGCTGGCCCACATGACGCCCATATCAAAAAAGCCATTGACCCGAAGGGCGATTCGGTTTAATTCACCTGCACATGACGAATCGGACTCTAAACCTGCTTCTGCTTAACGTGCTGCTTTGCCGCGCGGCGGTCGGGTTCTGATTTGATGTAAAGATTTTCACGAACCCCACTGCCCGAAACGGCGGTGGGGTTTTTGTTTTATACAGAGACCACGCCGCCACAACCCGAAAAAACATGAAAGCGAAGAACGACCGTATCCTCATATTCGACACGACCTTGCGCGACGGAGAGCAATGCCCTGGCGCGTCCATGAACCTCCGCGAGAAGCTCGAAGTGGCCCGGCAACTGGGTCGGCTCAAGGTCGATGTCATCGAGGCCGGTTTCCCGGTGATCAGCAAGGGCGACTTCGAAGCAGTGCAGACGATTGCCAAACAGGTCAAAGGGCCAATCATCACGGGGCTGGCGCGTTGCGTGTCGCGCGATATTGACGCCGCCGCGGAAGCGGTCAAGCCAGCTGGAAAGAAAGGCCGCATTCACGTCTTTCTCGCCACGTCGAAGATTCATCGTGAATACAAGCTCGGCAAGGTGGAGGACGAGATCATTCGGCTCGCCGTCCAGGCTGTCAAGCGGGCCCGAGGCCACGTGAAGGATGTTGAGTTTTCGCCCGAAGACGGTTCGCGCACCGAGCCGGATTTCCTGATCCGTGTCTGCCGGGCTGCCATCGACGCCGGAGCAACGACGATAAACATTCCCGATACCGTCGGCTTTGCCGTGCCGGATGAGTTTGGTGCCTTGATTCATCAGTTGTATGAATCCATCCCCGAGTTTCAATCCGGCAAGGCCATCATCAGCGTGCATTGCCACAACGATCTCGGCCTCGCTGTCGCCAATTCTCTTTCCGCCCTTCGCAATGGCGCGCGGCAAATCGAGTGTACCGTCAATGGCATCGGCGAACGTGCCGGCAACGCTTCGCTTGAGGAAGTCGTAATGGCTTTGAAGACGCGCGGTGATTTCTTCAAGGGTTTCAACTGCGGCGTCAACACCCGCGAGATCGTGAAGTCCTCGAAACTCGTTTCCCGTATGAGCGGGTTGGTGGTGCAACGCAGCAAGGCCATCGTCGGTGAGAATGCGTTTGCTCATTCGAGTGGAATTCATCAGGACGGAATTCTCAAAAAGCGCGAGACCTACGAAATCATGGACCCGCACGACGTCGGCTGGGGCCAGACCCAGTTGCCCTTGACCAAACACAGTGGACGAGCCGCTGTGACTGCCCGATTGAAACATCTCGGTTTCAAGATGACCGACGCCGACGTCACCGCCATCTTTGCGAAGTACAAGGAAATCGGAGACAAAAAGAAATTTGTCTATGACGAGGATCTCATTGCCCTGGTCGAAGGCCAGATCACGGAGGTGCCCGAGACCTGGTCGCTGGATTATCTTACCGTGACAAGTGGCAATCACACCTTGCCGACCGCAACCGTGCGCCTGCGCAAGGCCGGGCAGAATAAAAAAGATGCTGAACTCATCCAGGACGCCGGTCTCGGCGATGGACCGGTGGATGCGGCGTTGAAGACCATCGACCGCTTGACAAAGACCCGCGGTAAGCTGCTCGATTATTCCATCCGCGCGGTCTCGCAAGGCAAAGACGCACTGGGTGAAGTGACGATCAAAGTGAATTTCGGCAAAGGCAAGTTGGTGACCGGTCGAGGTGCAAGTACCGACATCATCGAGGCCAGCGCACTTGCTTACCTGAACGCGGTCAACCGCCATTTGTGGGCGGGAAAACAATCGAGTGAAGCAGTTCCGCAGCCGTGACCCGGGCAAAGAATCGGGTTGGGAAGCCGGGGGATTTGGTCGCGCGATAAAGAACTGGCGTGGTGCGCAAAGGTTGAGGCGCCCGATGAATCACGGCGTTGCCGTTGCCCCGAGACCGCCTAATACAGAACTCAGCGCGTTTGCGCCAGAGATTTGCACCGCCTGAGTCATCAACTCGGTCATGGAGTTGTATTTGCGGAAGTTGGCGGGGATACCGAACGTGCGCGGGTCCACCGGGCCTTGCCGCACATTGCGGAACGAAAACTGATAGTTCTGTCCGCCGGAGTTGACCGCCAATTGCACGGGCAAATCGTTCAACGCGGGAGCTTCCCAGACGAAGGCGTTCTGTTGCTGACCCGGAATGCTCAGGCGATACTTTCGCGCGGCCACACCAGCCGCCGCTTCTGCACCGAGGAATTGCTTCTGAATCCTGCTGGCCTGATCGGTCGCCTTGTCCTGCACCTGCGAAAGGCTGTTGTCGAGCGGCATCTCTACAAAGGCGCGCATGCCTGGAAAGACCAACCGGGTCGGTTGCCCCGGGAAGTAAACAAACATCAACCGGTCGAGATTCAACCCCTTGATCGCGGTAACGGAACTTTCGTTCAGTGTCTCACTTTTCACTTGGGCGAGGTTGAGATCGAAACGCATTTTGCCATTATCCATGGCCACACCAAAAGGCATTTGCACGGGGGCGCCATTCGTGTCAGTGACGGTCAGATTGGCGTTCGCCGTGAATGTCCGCGTATCGCTGATGAACTGCGAGAGCGCTGCGGCCAGGAACGGCGCTTTCTCCATGATCGCCACCTGCGGCTGGGCGGAAACAAACTGGCCGCCCAACAGGACGGCCAGCAACAAAGAACGTATGATTGGGGAGGCCATGGATATTGCTATTTTCGGCGGATCACTTTCCATTCGAATTTCAAAGTAACATCATCGCCCGTCTTTATCAAACCAAGACCGATGGCCGGTGACGGCGGTTGAATGCCGAAATCAGTCATTTTAATCTTCGTGCTGCCGGAGAAGGTCGCCTTGCCGCCGGCCATGACGGAAAGGTTCACTGGAAATTGAACGGGCTTGGTAACTCCCGCAACCGAAAGCTTCCCCTTGGCGTCCAGAACGGTGGCGTCCTTTTCCTTGCCTTTGGCCGTAAGTTCGTCGAGTTCGAACTTAATGAAACGGTGCTTCTCCGCCTTCATCGCGTCGCGCATCACGCGATCCATCGCGCTCCCGCTGCTGCACGAAAAGCTGCTGACAATAATCAACGTCTTGACCCGGGCATCCACCTTGCCCTTCGGGATACTGGTCAGATCGACCGCCGAATCAACCTCGAACAACCCACCGATCAGCTTGGTCTCCGCGTGCCAGTCGTGAATGGTCGAGGTGCCCTCCATGCGCATCTTGCTGCCAGGTTGCGAAATGTAGCTGACGTAATCCGCAGCACGGCCATTAAAACCGGCCAGCATGAACGCAGTGACCAGAAGCGGGGCGATAAGGTATTTCTTCATCAGTCGAATCAGGATTCTTTCAGAGTGAACTTCACGGGTTAGACTTGGAACCACTCGGGCTTGTATTCAATTCGTTTGTGCTGGTTCACCGCATCGTTGGCGGTGAGCACCGTGACCGTGGCTTCAAAACCGTCCTTATACGTCGCCGCCGGTTTCAGGTTGAGCGACTTCAGGTAATCAAGGACGGAATCCTTATCGAGGAAGCCGAAGGTTTCCTTGAAGTTTTTAACGGCATTACCAACTTCGTTGGAGTTGTGCAGAAAGCCGTCCAACGCATTGGCCAGCGGCGTGTTGGTGTATTGCTCGGATTCGATGTCCTCGTCGCGGGCGACGGAAATCTTGGTGGCATTGGCAACCAGGGCGATGCCAAGCTCTTTAAAAAACGTGTCCTTGCGGGCATAAACTTCCCAGCCGAGCGCCGGCGAATCTACTTCCTTGAACATCCATGCCTTCTGGCCGCGGAACATGATGGCGGCAAACGTGCCGTAAATCGCTTCGTAATCCGCATCAAAGGAATTGGTCAGCGCGCCATCGAAAATCAGGTTGCCTTTGTCGGGATACTCAAAAACACATTGCACCGTGTCCGGCACGTCGCGGCCGTCTCGCCAGTGCATGATGCCGCCAAACCCGGTGACCGCTACTGGAAGCTGTTCAAGAAACCATGAGTTGTTGTCAATCTGATGGATCCCCATCTCTCCGACGATGCCCGGTGAAAGTTTTTTGCTCAGACGCCAATTGATCGCCTTTTGACGATCATTATTCGGTGACGCGTACCGCCAGCTTTGCTTTTTGTGCCACTGTACGCGCGACATGACGGTTCTTCCACCCGCACCGGAACGGAAAAAGTCCTTCACGAAATGGCGCTGCGAATCGCCGCGATAGTTAAGACCCACCTGGAAGACCTGCGCAAACGCGTCTCGTCCTGCCCGGGCAATGATGCGCGCGTCATCAATCGTGTGGGCGAGCGGCGCTTCGCAATAGACGTGCTTGCCCGCCTTGATCGCATCCAGAACAATCCGCTTATGCTGGGGGGTTCCCGTTGCCACGCACACCGCCTGAATCGATTCGTCCGCGAGCACTTCCTGGTAATTCTCAACTTTTTTCGAGTCCGGCGAATAGCGGTTCATGCGTCGGAGCATCGGCCCGTAGGTGTCGCATAACGCGGCGACGTTGGCCTCAGGTTTCTTCAGGAGCGTGTGGGTGATCTCGCGTCCCCAGGCGCCGAGACCGATGACTCCGACGTTGACCCGGAACGCGGCCTTTTTCGGAGCCGGCGCGGTCTGAGCCGGAGCGCGCAATTCGACGGCACCAAGCATCGAGAGCAATGTCGCGGCGGACCCCCCCTTGAGAAAATTGCGGCGATCCAGGTCCGCCAGTATTTTGTTTGCTTCGTCCTGATTCATAAAATCTATATTCGGTCTTCGAATATCGGGCCGGGATTATTAGACGTATTCGCTCGATAAAACAAGGCTGGTCTTTGGAAAACCACCGGACCCAAAGCCCGATTCAAACCTGAAATTGCCTGAATATCGGATTCATCGGCATTTGCCGGATAGTTGGGCCCATAACTGTCAAGCCGCCAAACTTCAGACTCAAAATAGTCGATGGGCTTCACTTTTTCGACGGTGCGTCATTCAGGGACACCCAATAAAGCAGAGTGGTTTATTCCACCAAAGCAAAAGCGCACCGGCGCTGGATTTCCAAATTGAGGTTCGAAAGGTGACGTTTGCCTGGATCTCAGATCCTGGCGATTGATCCTGCCAATTCCAAAAAACAGCGATCATTCCGCCGAAGAATCATCTCCCTCCTCACCCTCGCGCGGCGGAAAATCGAAGGACACCTTGCCCTTTTCGTCCACCACGAGATACGCCGAGAACGGCTTGCCAAATCGGGAGGTGAAGCCTTCCAGCAGATCTGATTTTCCGCTGGTGAGCAGTTTTTGAAATTCCTCGATGGTGACCGGGCGCTGGCAGATTTCGCGACTGGACTTGAACTTGCACTTCCGACTCTCCGCCAATGTCCGTTCACAGAGAAACTGTTGCTCGGTCGCAAATACTTTGCCCGAACATTTCGGACATTTGCCGATGGGTTCGAGCCCGGTTAGATCCAGCTTTTCCGCCGGGGGCGAGTCACCCTTCTTTTTCGCGCCTTCACGAGGCTTCTTTTCCTCGAACGCGAAACCGACCTTCCCTTCGCCGTCCACGATGAGGAAGGCTTTGAACTTGCGACCCTTTTTCGAGACAAACTGATCGAGCAAATCGGTCTTGCCGTCGGCCAATAATTTGGCCATCTGCGTGGGCTCAACAGGTTGTTGGAGAATGATTCGACCGCTGCGAAACGTGCAGGTCTTGTTTTCCCCAACCGCCTTCTCGCAGACGTAGGCGTTCCCGTTTTCAAAAACATTAGACTGGCACTTGGGACATTTGCCCAAGGGCTCTTTACCGGAAAAATCCACCGGCTCATCGCTCGAACCCTTCTCGCTGTTGCCAAAATCGAATTCCGCCTTGAACTCGTCCGTGAATTTGATCACGGCCGTAAATGGTCGCCCCATCTTACTGCGAAATCCCTCGAGCGGTCCGACAGTCTTTTTGGAGAGCAACTCCTCAATTTCCGATGGCTCAAACTGGCGTCCGGCGACGATCTTCCACAGCGCGAAGTCGCAGTCCTCCTTCGAGCATTGAAACTTCTTGTAGGTCTCCTTGATGACGCCACCGCATTTCGGGCACGGAGTCACGAGTTCACCGTAATCGCCCGGGATGGTATCGTGCTCAAAACCCTTGGCCTTTTCCACCATATGACGGGTCATCTGAGCAATCTGCTCCATGAACTCCGTCCGCTTCAACTCGCCGCGCTGAATCTGGTGCAACTTGTGTTCCCAGTCCCCGGTCAACTCGGCCTTGCACAGTTCCTCCACACCGAGACCGCGCAGGAGCGTGACCAGGGAAAACGCCTTGGCGGTGGGAATCAACTCCCGGTTCTCGCGCAACATGTATTTCTCGCGCAAAAGATTTTCGATGATTGACGCGCGGGTCGCCGGAGTTCCGAGTCCTTTTTCGGCCATGGCCTCACGCAATTCCTCGTCCGTGATCAGCTTGCCAGCACCCTCCATGGCGGAGAGCAGGGTCGCTTCCGTGTAGCGCGCCGGCGGCTTGGTCTGGTTTTCCTGAAGTTCGATTTCCTTCGTCAGAACTTCTTCACCTGGCTCGACCGGCGTCAGTGTTTCCGAATCCTTGCCATTCTTGTCACGGCCATAGACGACCAGCCAACCGGGATTGACCATCACTTTGCCGTCCGTCCGAAAGGCATGACCTTCGACCCGCGTCAGGCGGGTCGTCACTTTGAATTCGGCTGACGGATAAAACACCGCGAGGAATCGCTTTACCACGAGGTCGTATAACTTGGCCTCCAGCTCATTCATTTTACTCGGTTGTTGCGCTGTGGGAATAATCGCGAAGTGGTCAGAAACCTTCGCGTTATTGAAGATGCGTTTGTTCGGCCGAACCCAGTCGTTACCAAGAATGGTTTTCGAGAAAGATTCGTAGGCGCTTCCCCTCATGGCCGAGAGAGCTTTTTTTACCGTGTCCGGATAATCCTCCGGCAAGGCCCGCGAATCGGTGCGCGGATAGGTCAGAGCCTTGTGCCGTTCGTAGAGCGATTGCGCCAGCTTGAGAGTCGTCGATGCGGCAAACCCGAAGCGCGAATTGGCTTCGCGTTGCAAGCTTGTCAAATCATACAGCGCCGGCGGCGCCTGAGTCGTCGGCTTGCTTTCCTCGGTAACGACACCGGGCTTGCCGAGGCATTGCTCGTGAATAGATTCGGCGGACGGTTTGTCCCAAAGCCGCTCAGCGCGGGCTTCGGGATTCTCTTCGCGCGCCTTTTTGCTGTACTGCTCATCAATCCATTTCCCGACGTATTCGCCTTGCGCGGCGGCAAACGTGCCATGGAGTTCCCAATAGTCACGTGACTGAAATTTTTTAATCTTCTCCTCGCGCTCGACGACGATGGAGAGCGTTGGCGTCTGCACGCGACCCACCGTGGTCAGGTGAAAGCCACCGGACTTCGAGTTGAAGGCCGTCATTGCCCGGGTGCCATTGATGCCGACCAACCAGTCCGCTTCGGACCGGCATACCGCCGCATCCGCCAGCGGCAACATTTCGCCATCGCTCCGCAGGTGCTCAAACCCGTCGCGAATGGCAGTGGGCGTCATCGACTGGAGCCAGAGACGCTTGATTGGTTTCTTTGATTTGGCGTGCTGAATAATATAGCGGAAAATCAACTCACCCTCGCGTCCGGCATCGCAGGCGTTGATGAGCGAGTCCACGTCTTTGCGTTTGGACAGCTTGGTGAGCAACCGCAGCCGGGAGTGAGACTTCTCAATGGGATTTAAATCGAACTGCTCCGGAATCACCGGCAGATTCTTAAAAGTCCACTTGCCTCGCTTGACCTGAAACTCCTCCCCCTCCACCAATTCGAGCAGATGGCCGACGGCCGACGAGACGACAAAGTTGTCGTTCTCGAAGTAATCGCCCTGCTTTTTGAAACCGCCCAGCGCTCGGGTGATGTCTGCGGCGACGGATGGTTTCTCGGCTATGACCAGTGTTTTTCCCATGGCAAGCGCGAGCCTTTAACACGGCATCCACAAGCGGCGCAACAGGAAGTTTCCTTTAAGTTTCCAAGGCTGATGGACTATTCCCGTTATATATGCAGTTCAAAAAACGTGCTCTGGAAACCATTTGTACGGGGTTGATTATCGGTTTGGAAGCGAGGGTTTTGCGAGTGGGTACTCAGTCCTCCACCATTCCAGGTCATCACGGCACCTTTTCTGCCGGTGAATTCGATTATTCCCCTTGCCCGTCCGAAATCGGGTGGACAAGGCGCTCCCGGGCCGATGCGACTGCACTTACAGCCTCCACGACAGAACTACCAACCACCGTCAAGTGTCCCATTTTGCGCCCATTCCGTGGCTCTGATTTTCCGTAGAGATGTAGTTTCACGCTCGGATCGGACAGCGCGGCGGACCAGTCGGGAACGTTGGCCTGCCACAAATCACCGAGTAAGTTGGCCATGGCGGTGGGGCCAAGGAGACGAGTGTCACCCAGCGGCAAACCGCAAATTGCGCGGAGTTGTTGTTCGAACTGGCTGGTGACACATCCGTCGAGGGTGAGGTGACCGCTGTTGTGGGTGCGCGGCGCGAGTTCATTCACGATCAACCGTTTGTCGCGCGTCACAAACATTTCAACTGCCATCACTCCGACGACCCCGAGCTTGTCCAGAATTCCCGCCGCAAGTTCCTCAGCGGCGGTCGCGAGATCGCGATCGATATTCGCTGGCGCAAAGGTAATATCAAGAATGTGGTTGGCATGCGTGTTCTCGAATACCGGATACGCCTTGAACTCTCCTTGAGCGGTGCGGGCAGCGACGACCGAAACTTCTTTCTCGAAGCCGATAAAACCCTCGTAGATGCCGACATGTCCGGACAGGTTCTGAACTGCGATTTCCAAATCATCGCCCACGCTCAGTTTTTGTTGACCCTTTCCGTCATAACCAAAATCAGCCGTTTTCAAAACTGCCGGCAAGCCAATCTCAGTCACGGCACCCTGTAAATCGGAGAGCGAAATCACTTCCGCGAACGGCGCGACGGGGAATCCATTCTCGCGCAGAAATGTTTTTTCCCGCAGGCGATTCTGTGTGGTATGCAGCACCTGGCCAGCCGGCCGCACCAGCGTGACTTCCGCGGCAGCGGCCGAGGCGGCCGAGGAAACATTCTCGAACTCGAACGTGACGACATCCACGCGGCTGGCAAACTCCCTGATCGTCTCAATATCCTCGTAACTCCCGACGACTTCCCGGTCGGCGACATGGCCCGTTGGAGAGTTGGCCTCCGGCGAATAGACGTGGACGTGATACCCCATTTTGCGCGCGGATAAGGCGAGCATGCGACCAAGCTGCCCACTGCCCAGAATGCCGATGGTTGAACCGGGGAGGATCGCAGTATTTGTACCGTCGTTTGCCATAATTGGGTTCGCAGGTCTCAGGATTCTTCAACACCCAGTCGTGAGTGAATGCGCGCTGGATCCTGCCTGAGATTCAAAACGGCATAAACCACGATTTCCTCTGATTCGACTGCATAAAAAATTGCGTGTGGGAAACCACCTGGCCTGAACTTTCGATAAACACCTTTGTAGCGGGGACAAAGTTCTGGAAATCGCTCAATCAATCGGAAGCCGCGCTTCACGCGATGAAGAAACTTTGCCGCCGTAGCGGGATCGGCTGCCTTATAGTATCGAATCACCTCGAGAAACTCCTCGTTCGCCGGTGTAACAAAACGAATCTTCACTCAAGGACTTTCCCCGCTTCTTTCAGCACCTCATCAGCATCGACCGTTGACATTCGGCCGGCCAGATATTCCCTTCGCCGCTCTTCCAGCACCGCAAAAACTTCCTCATCAACAGTGTCCGAAATCGAATCGCCGAGACTGGCAAAAAGTTCTTCTGCCAGATGCTCGCGCTCGTTGGTGGGGAGACGCAGAGCCTGACCTAGTATCAGTTCAGCTTTGCTCATCGAGTAGAAACTACCAACGTGGGCCTTTCGGAGCAAGCAGCGTCAGCGCGGCGGCAGCTGATTGTTTTTGATTACAGTCGCCGTTTGAGTTTTCCGAAACTTTTCGTAAGCGCGGCGATATTGAGAATGCTTGTTCCCCAGAATCGCCGTGGCCAATAATGCCGCATTCTTCGCCCCGGCCTTACCGATGGCCAGCGTTCCTACCGGGACACCACCGGGCATCTGCGCGATCGACAGGAGCGAGTCCAGACCGTTGAGGGCCTTGGATTGCACGGGCACGCCAAGAACCGGCAGGGAAGTCTTGCTGGCCACCATCCCCGGCAAGTGCGCCGCACCGCCTGCGCCGGCAATAATAACCTCCAGCCCGCGTTTTGCCGCCAACCCCGCGTATTCGAACATCAGATCCGGCGTTCGGTGGGCAGATACGACCTGGGCTTCGAATGGCACGCCGAATTCTTCGAGTTGACGGGCGGCATGCTCCATGGTTTCCCAATCGGACTGGCTACCCATGATGATCCCGACCAGCGGCTTGGATTGCTTCGGCTTCGCCATGGGACGAATTCAAATGAATGCCACGTGGAAAAGCAAGAACGCGTGGCAATGTCTAATCCGGAACGATGCAGTTGAGAATCGCCAACCAAAGCGAATCGTCGCCA
>CALBIE010000565.1 GCA_937893495.1 uncultured Verrucomicrobiales bacterium
CCAGGAAAACTGGAGGGAAGGGAAACAATTCTCAACGCCTACGCAACGGCAGTCCAGGAAAGATATCGCTTCTTCAGTTACGGCGATGCAATGCTGATTACCTAAGGCATTCCCGATGAGCATAGTTTCCAAATCAAATCGGACCCGCTCAAAGCCACGACGCGCCGATCAGTATCCATTCGTGCTTATCAACATGGCAATGTCAGCCGATGGCAAGATCGCGTCCGCCAATCATCGCGTATCCACCTTCTCAAGCGAACAAGACCACGCGCATCTCCTTGATCTCCGCTCGACTGCTGACGCCGTCATGAATGGCGCCGGCACGGTGAATCGCACAAAAATAAAAATGAATTCCGGTCCGGCAAAATACCGGCAACGCCGCCTTCGCAATGGCCTGGCAGAAGAAATTCTGCGCGTCATCGTATCCGGTTCGGGATCATTGAATCCGAATGCTGCCGCCTTTCGCGACCGTTCATCTCCCATCATTGTCCTGACCACGGGCCAATGCTCAAAAACTCGATTGAAGGCACTGTCCGAAACAGCGGATGTGGTCAAAGTCTTCGGCAACAGAGAACTCGAAATTCGTGCGGCACTCCGCTGGCTGCGGTCTGAGTGGAAAGTCAAACGCCTGTTATGCGAAGGCGGCGGACAGTTGAACGATCTGCTCTTTCGCGGTGGCCTGGTCGATGAAGTCCACCTGACGCTTTGTCCAGTCATCATTGGAGGACAGGCCGCCCCAACCATTTCTGATGGCACCGGATTTGCTCGACTGGCTGATGCGACACAGTTCGAAATCACTAACCGAAAACGTATCGGTGATGAGTTTTTCCTGACCTATCGCAAAAAAACGTGAAGAAAACATCCCCACCTCGAACCCGATCAACCGGAATTCAAATTCGCGATCTCCAACTAATCGACATTCCGAAGGTCGTCGATCTGGGCGAAAAGGTCTTTAACGAAGATACGTTACCGCTCTTGCATCGCACCTGGGACGAAACAGAAGTGCTGAACAACTACTCAACCGACGCCGAATTCTGTCTCATCGCGACGAACGGCAAGACAATCGTCGGATTTGCCCTCGCATCATTGATGGAAAAGGCGGGCGCGAATGAGCGCCAATCTATTTACGGCTGGCTGCACTGGATCGGCGTTTCACCCCGCCATCGCGGCAAAGGAATCGCGCAAACACTCATTGATGAATTAACGAACCGATTGAAGGCCGTCGGCGCGCAATTCCTCCTCGCCGACTCGGACGAATCGAATAACGATGCCCTGAATTTCTTCACCCAGAGCGGATTCAACGCAAAAACACGCCATGTCTTCTTCGCCAAGGACATTTGACGAGATCACGTTATGACACCGATGCACCAAATACACTTTGTCACAATTCGTAAAGTGGATTACTACTGAATTGGATTGGGAAAATACTGTGAATGGTTTAAACGAATTGAAAAGTAGCTGTTCCCTCGAAGGGCGCGCCGTCGTAGCGCAGGCTTCCAGCCTGCATGTGGCTCTCGCCAGACCGTTGGGATCGCGGGCGAATCGGATGCGCTGGTTGGCATTCGGCCGCGCTCAACAGGCTGGAAGCCTGCGCTACGAACAGTCCCCAATCGCAGCCCGCGTCAAATCCTGCCAACCGACGCCTTTCGTGAAGCGCGTTGCCTCGTTCATTGCCACCTGCATGATCGGGTTTGGTTTGCCTCAATGTCGCGCCGCCGAGTCACCCAATCAATTCTGGCCACAATGGCGTGGTCCACTCGCATCCGGTTTGGCACCCACCGGGAATCCGCCAATCCAATGGAGCGAAACGAATAACATTCGCTGGAAAATTCCTTTGCCGGGTAAAGGCCACTCCTCTCCCATCATCTGGAAAGACCGAATATTCGTGACTGCCGCGGCGCCTTTCGGTGAACAGCGCGAACCCGTTTACAGTAAAGCGCCCGGGGCACATGATAATTTTCCCGTCAGTCAAAAGCATCGTTTCATCGTTATGGCGATCGCCCGCGAGAACGGCAAAATCCTCTGGCAGAAAACGGCGCACGAAACGATTCCCCACGAGGGAGGGCATTACACCGGCAGCCTCGCCTCCAATTCGCCCGTGACGGACGGCATAAACGTTTACGCCTGTTTTGGATCGCACGGTCTGTACTGTTTTGATTTCAATGGAAAGCCGATCTGGCAAAAGGATTTTGGCAAGATGCATTCGCGCCATGCACATGGCGAAGGCAGTTCGCCGGCGTTGCATGGCAATACGATCGTCGTCAACTGGGATCATGAAGAGCAATCATTCCTTACCGCGCTCGACAAGCACACCGGGAAACAAATCTGGAAAGTTGCCCGTGAAGAAACGACTTCCTGGTCGTCGCCGCTAATCGTTGAACACAAAGGACAAGTGCAGGTCATCGTGAGCGCGACCGGAAAGGTAAGGGGCTACGATCTGAATTCAGGCAAAGTCATTTGGGAGTGCGGCGGACTGTCCCGGAATGTCGTCGCCTCTCCCGTCGCCGCAAATGGAATTGTTTATGCCGCCAACAGTTATGACTGGCAGGCGATGCTCGCCATCCGGCTCGAAGGGGCCCAAGGAGACATTACTGACACTAAACAAGTCATCTGGAAACTGAACCGACTGACCCCATACGTTCCCTCTCCCCTGCTCTACGACGATTCACTCTATTTCCTGCGCCACAATCAAAACGTTTTGACTCATCTTGATGCGAAGACCGGTGAATCTCGCGGTGGTTCCTACCGCCTTTCCGGCCTGCGCGAAATCTTCGCCTCACCGGTCGCGGCAGCCAATCGGATCTATATCAGCGATCGCAGCGGCTACACTCTGGTCTTCGGTCACGGCGCAAACCCGCAACCGCTTTCCATGAATCATCTTGATGACAGCTTCAGTGCGTCGGCCGCCATCGTTGATGACGAATTCTACCTTCGCGGAGAGAAACACCTCTACTGCATCGCGGAGAATTGAGCCTGAAATCAACGTGCCAATTTATGATGAGAATGGAACGCCGAGAGGCCAGCCGACTGAGCCACTGAATCTCACTGAGCGAGAGAAACAAACTCTGAAGAAACCTGCTCGCCATCTACAGCAACCATTTTGAAATCTTGAGTCGGTCCACTGTTGGATAATCGCCGGTAAACAACATCGGCAGCATCAGCGATGCCGTAGATATCCAGGACATCCTGAATATAGGCGAAAACAAAGGGAGCGAATGGCGTATTCCCATTCTTGGTAAAGACGATATTGGCTCCGATATAGTTGCACGAGTGAAGCACATTCAGTTTTTTCTTATCCAGCAGAAATACAAGATCGCCAAATTGAGTGGGCGCCGGTATTTCAACGGACATTGATTCAGCCAATTCGACTCGGTTCCCTGTTGCAAATCTAACATCCGGGACTTCATTGAAAAAGTTCATCGCCGTCCAGATACAGTCGTATTCGAGTCCTTTCCCAGCCACGTACTCACCGCGATAGGCAAAGGTATCCAGTCGAGACCTTGCAAATCTCGGCAACAAATGGATGACATCCAAATTGCCCCCGCCAGATTTCAGGGACACAGCTCTCAAACGCGGTTCAACCAGAAAACGGTGATCGCCAACGCCCCAATAGTCTGCAACCCCCTCGATGTCTTCGTGATAGCCAATAGCAATAGTCAGCGCGAGACTGCGGGTCCTGGAAAGGGTCTTTCTAAGTTGAACGACCTCCCGAGGATCTGTCATCCGACTGAGCAGCAATTCAAAATCAGACAGGGCAACTCCACCTGTCTTCGGGTACAAAAGCTTTTTCATTAACGCGATGGTTTCAGGTCTGAGATTACCGCCGTCAATCCACCCAGCAACCTCCCCCTGATAGTAAACTAGCGGATAACTGATCCGTTCATTGTTCGCAAACCGGGACAGGCGTGAAAACAATCGGCCACGAATCGCGGGATTCAGTTCAAATGCGAAATCGGGAGTCGGTTTAATCGTCCATTGAATGGAATCGTTGTTCCAGAGTGCCCGCGACAACAATTCCTCAACTTGAATCCTGCCGAGCCCGCTCTCCTCCAGGAGTAGTTTGACATCGGCTCGGTTTGACACCGAAAGATTCCAGATTAGGTCTGAACGATCCGACGCGTTGAAAATGCACATCGGCGTCGGCGCTTGAATCGTGATGGGACTGGCTTCGATTACACCCCAAGGGCCATTCAGTTTACGGCTTTCCCCCATGTCTATCATCCGCATAGGAGTATTGAAATCAGCCCCCCCGACAGGAATGACCACACGCGCTTTCGCCAACTCTCCACCTTCAACAATACCCATGACCGAGTCGCGACCATCCCGAGTGTTGAAACGTGCGGATCTCAGCAGCGGCAGACCAATCAACAAAACCAGTGGGAGAACCAACAGCCCAATGGCAGCCCTTTTCTTTTGGCAAGAGGTGCGACTTCCAGTTGTATGGATTCTATCCGGCGATTCGATTTTCATTTACCCGTAGAACGGGCTGGGTGGCGGGAAACTACGCCCCAAGAATTGCACGGTCAAGTGGCGTTCAGCGAGGAGTGGCAAGTACAAGTAATCCTTTCGCCAAGGGGAGCAACACGCCAGAAATTCAATCAGCTTACAACTGGCAGAGCCTACATTGAATCATTACATAAACTTACCTTACTGGAACGAAGTTGAGTAACAGGAAAGAACTGTGTCGCTAACCCGACTTGGCGGACTGAGAACAAGGGGGGTTGAAAAGTCCCGGGATTCCGG
>CALBIE010000566.1 GCA_937893495.1 uncultured Verrucomicrobiales bacterium
AGAGACCCGTTCCCGGTGAGGAGGAATGAACCACAATATAGCCGCGGGGAACCCAGGTCTTGACGTGGCTCTTTGAAATAATCGGTCGTTCGCCCTTTCTCTTGACGCCCGGCGTTTCCTTCCGGGCCGGCGGTATCGCTCCGACCTCGTGCCGTGGGTCCCAGAAATACTCCTTACCACTCGGGCCTGTTCCGGCAAAGTAGGGACTCGAAACATAGATTACCGGCAACTTCAGATTCTCTGTGTCCGTCTGGCGTGGGCGGGTCACGTCGACATGCATTCGGTCCAGTCTTCCGTCCTGATCGGAATCGAATTCTGTTTCGACCCAGAGATCATGCCGGATCCACATGTCCGGATCGTTGAACCGTTCCACCACCTGCGCCTCGCCATCCTTAAAAACGGGAAGGGCCGGTTCCGGCTTCCCCGAATCTGCGGAAACCGGCGTGTTGAGGACAAGGGCGAAGAAGAAACGCGTCGCGATCAGGCCGGATAGCTTGTGATGCATGGCTCCAATCTTTGATCGATCATGCGGTAGGTGTCAGGTAAAAAGTTCCGGGCCCGTGCCGCCGCCAAGGCGCGGCGTGTTTCGGGGTGGAACCCACCCGGTCACGCTCCGATCCTTCGGAGCCTGCTGGCTCAGAGCGTGTCTGAAAACTCTCATTCCATAGCAGGCGCCGAGGTGACGAGGCTCCAAATGCTCTGGAAATGGACCGGTTTGGAAGTTGAAGAAGTGAGCCTTCTTACGTCGGCTCCTACTTTTCAGACAGGCTCTCAGGAGGATGAGGAACGACGCGATTGGCGCACTTCGCAATGAGACAGCGTCCGAAAGAATGCTTGATCCAAGCGTTCGTTCTAGTCCGGAGGCCTTTCGGGTGCACGTATGCGAAGTGCTCCTCTTGATTTCTATTGGAGCGCACTTTCCCATTTGGACTTCCATGGTCTCATGACCCGCCAATTGTCACCCATTCGTAACACGACTGATTCAGCGTTGTAACGTCCCGATCTTAGCTTGTTGGTGATGGGAAGCCGTGATTGGACGATTATGAACGAATTGATGCCGGATCGGAACAGAGGCTTGGGATCGTTTCCCGAGACCGAAACGAATGATGCGCAGCGCAAGCTGGTCCACGTCGTCCTCGAAGCAGTGTCGCTGTGCTGTTCAGGAAACAACGTCGCGACCGCACCTTCCGAATTTGCGGGCAGGTCGCTCCATGAGATGCTGCTCTCTCTATTGACCTATTCCTACGCGTCTGGGACCTACGGATCCCAGGAGATCGAATCGCGACTGGCTCGTGATGCGAGGATTCGGAATTTGTGCGCACGGACGGATTTGACCTGGCATACCCTCAGGAGGTTCCGACGAGAGAATCGAAACGCCCTCAAAGGCACCCTCACTCACGTCCTCGAATCGATGCCGGAACTGATTTCGATTGGCGAGATGGCCAAGTGCGTGAGCGCTCGAAGCGCGGGCGATTATTCGGATCGGACTACCTCTCCGGAGACGTTCCGAATCCTCTGTGTCGCCGTCGCCGAACGGCGAATCGAACGAGCCGTGATTGCCGACACGGCGGCTTTGGACGACTGATCTGGAGGGATCGACGTTCCTTGCGAGTGCGTCGCAGTGTTTTTGCAAACCCGGACTCCGTGGCCCTCGTCCCACCATCATTCCGTTAAGAAGTAAAAGGCGTCGCGAAGCGCAATTCACCAGAAACGAATTGTGTCTCCGTGTTGTTCCATTGGTTCAAAATAACACATTGTTGACGCGCTTTTACAGTCTTCGAGGTTCGTTAAACAGTTGATCCAAATATCAATTAATGCGGAAGTCACTAGCAATCAGGGTTTTAGATTCTGTTAAGTTTTCTATTGCCGGTTTTGGTGTGCAAATTGCTGGGTGCGGCGATGGAACGGGTTTTGGACAGGTGTGAGACGGACATTTTTGAAGATAGGTTAAACAGTGTGGCTGTCGGAGCGGTGAACACTGGGTTCTCTTGTTTGAAACGGGGATGAGTCGTTTTTGTGGGTAGTCCGGTTGGCTGGGCGTTTGCGCCGATTTCCTGGTTGCGACCGGGGAGCGAGGTGTTCGCGGCCCTCAACCTGTTTTTGAGACTCATCTCGAACTTGGAGACCTGTTCAGGGCCAGACCATTATGTTTGTCTAATATGTCTTGTATTTCGCCAGGATTCCCATTTCCTCACGAATCTTAACATCCGATGAATCATAATAAAACTGTGCTCCGGCCTCGGTCAAATCGCTGCATTCTCCGGGCCGTCACCCTGTGCGCCGCTGCGTTGCTGCTGGCGGTTGGCCAGTGGGCTCAGGCAGGCACTCCGGCGGCGGCCCTCCAGGCCTACCTCAAAGGCGGCACGACTGTGGCGGGGGACCGGCTCGGCTCCTCCGTGGCCGTCGCGGGTGATACGGCGGTGGTCGGGGTGCCCTATGAATCCAGTGGTGCCGGCGCGGCCTATGTGTTCGTACGCAACGCCGGCACCTGGACGCAGCAGGGGCCCAAGTTGACCGCCAGTAATCCCGAGGCGGACGACCACTTTGGGGTCGCGGTGGCGATTCATGGCGACACCGTGGTCGTCTCAGCCCCTTACGAGGACAGCAACGCCACCGGCGTGGATACGGCCACGACGGCCACCGGCCCCCAGGCCGACAACAGCAGCACCGATTCCGGTGCGGTCTACGTGTTCACGCGCACCGATACCACCTGGAGCCAGCAGGCCTATCTCAAAGCTGCCAACACCGGGGCGGGTGACGAGTTCGGTTCCGCCTTGTCGATTTCTGGCGACACCGTGGCCATCGGTGCTTTTCATGAGGACGGCGGCGAGCCAGGCGTGAACGGTTTTGCCGAAGATGACTCCGCCCCCGATTCCGGTGCGGCCTATGTGTTCGTGCGCAGCGGCAACGTGTGGAGCCAGGAGGCCTATCTCAAGGCTTCCAATCCCACCGGTGCCGTGAACGATGAGGTCAACTTCATCTACACCTACGGGGATGGGTTCGGGACTTCAGTAACGGTGGACGGCGACACGGTGGTTGTGGGCTCGCCCGGTGAGTCCAGCGCCGACGCCGGTAATCAGTTCGACGAAAACGCCTCCAGTTCCGGCGCGGCCTACGTGTTCACGCGCAGTGTTGGTGCCACCCCTCCGTGGTCCCAGCAGGCCTATCTCAAGGCCGGAAACATTGATGCTGGCGACGCCTTTGGCACCGCGGTGTCGGTCTCAGGCGAGACCCTGGTCATCGGGGCCAGCGGTGAAAGCGGCAACGGCGTTGCTGGGCCGGCGGACAACAGCGCCTCCGGCTCCGGTGCGGCCTACGTTTTCGTGCGCAGCGGCACCGCCTGGAGCCAGCAGGGTTACCTCAAGCCCTCCAACCCCACGGGCGGGGTGGAAGATTTCAGCGTTTCTCCCCCAATCTTCACCTATGGGGACGGGTTTGGCGCCTCCGTGGCCGTGGATGGGGACACGGTGGTCGTCGGCTCCCAGGGCGAGTCCAGCAACGCCACCGGGTTGAACGGGACCCAGGCGGATGAGAGCGCCGCCAATGCCGGCGCGGCCTATGTGTTCGGGCGCAGCGGAATCACGTGGAGCCAGTCGGACTATCTCAAGGCCGGCAACACCGGCGCCGGGGACGAATTCGGCTACGCGGTGGCCGTTTCGGGCGGCACGGTGGTCGTCGGGGCGCGGTTCGAGGACAGCAGCACGACCGGCGTGAACCCCACGGCCGCGGCCGACGAAAACGCCGCCGACTCCGGCGCGGCCTACGTTTACACTGGTTTCGGTCCCGCCGTGCCGGTGAACGGCGCGCCGACGGACCTCGCCCTGTCAGCCAGCAGCATTGCGGAAAACAATGCGGCCAATGCGGCGGTGGGAACCCTGAGCACGACGGACCCGGACACGGGCAACACCTTCACCTACCTCAAGGTCACCGGCGCGGGCGACACGGACAACGGCGCGTTCGACATCAGCGGGGACAGCCTGCGCCTGGTTGGTAGCGCGAACTTTGAGACCAAGAGCAGCTACAGCGTCCTGGTGCGCTCCACGGACCAGGGCGGGCTATTCTTCGAGAAGGCGTTCACCGTCACCATCACGGACGTGAACGAGGCCCCGACGCTGGCGGCCATCGGGGTGGTCGGCACGGAGGACACGACGCTGACGTTTACGGCGGCAAACTTCACGGGCGCCTACAGCGACCCGGAACAACCAGCGCCGGCGAGCATCCAGATCAAGTCCCTGCCGGCGAGCGGGACGCTGAAGCTCTCGGGGGCCGTTGTGCTGCTGGACCAGGTGATACTGGCGGCGGATTTGGGAAATCTAACCTATGTGCCGGCCCTGAACGACAACGGGGCGAAAACCTTCACGGTGAGCGCCTCCGACGGCGTGCAGTCCTCGGCGGATGCAACGGTGACGATGACGCTGGCGGCGGTGAACGATGCGCCGAGCTTCAGCATCCCCGGTCAGGCCGTGCGCCTGAAGACGATGATCAACGACCAGTTTGGCGATGCCTCCCCCGCTTTGAATCCATCCGGCACGGGCAATGGCTTTGTCGATCGCGGGCAGTTTCCTGGCTCCGAGACCGGCGGGGCGCTCTTCCTCATCGCCAAGGATTCCGTTAGCACCACGGTGTATACGAGTGACGTGGCAAACGCCGTTAACCCGTTCCAAGCCACCCCCGCGACGGTGACCTACACCTTCGGTGCCATCAACCACAGCGGGACGACGGTCAGCCGGCGTCTGTGGGTTGGCTACCGCGTGTCCGGCCATTCCAGGGATCATTTCATGCCTGAAGCGGTTCCAGGGCTTTACCTCTCGGTCCTGCAGGTGGGGGATGGCTATTCCAAGCTCGGCAACCTGATCGCGGTGAGTTCCTCGGGGGTTCAGAGCACCCTGGCCACTTGGAACTGGGCGGATCCCGATCAGCTCTCCGGTCTGGTCGTGACCCTCATCACGAGCGCCACCACGTATGAGTTGCGATTTTCCGGAGCCGCCGGAGGCACGCCCACCTTTGTTACGGGGGCCGCTACGGGTGCGCTCACGGGGATGGGGGCTATCTCGGGTAATTTCGACGTCGGTATCCACCACCAGAGCCCCGGCCCCACCTTTGCAGCCAACCCGGCGGCGGCGAGCCTCGATTCCGTGGTGCTGCTAGCCCCGGTGCTCGCACCCCACGACGTCCCGGTGGCGGCAGGTGCCCCCGCGCAGAGCGTGGCCAACTTCGCGACGGCCATCTCGCCCGGCCCGGCCGACGAAGAGGGTCAGGCGGTGAGTTTCATTCTCACTGGCTATGCCACCACTTTGTTCAGCCCCCAAGGCGAGCCAAAGATCGACGCCAGCGGCACGCTCACCTACACCCCGGCCGATGGTGCCGGCGGTACCGCGCTCATCACGGTGGTCGCCCAGGACAGCGGCCCCGGCGTTGCCCCGAACGTAAACATCAGCGCCCCGCAGACCTTCACCATCACCGTCACATCGCCGGTGAACACCGCCCCGACGCTGGCGGCGATTGGTGTGAGCGGCACGGAGGACACGACGCTGATGTTTACGGCGGCAAACTTCACCGGCGCCTACAGCGACCCGGAACAACCAGCGCTGGCAAGCATCCAGATCAAGACCCTACCCCCGGCGGCGAGCGGGACGCTGAAGCTCTCGGGGACCGATGTGCTGCTGGACCAGGTGATACTGGCGGCGAATCTGGTCAATCTGACCTTCGAGCCCGCCCTGAATATCAACGGGGTGGTGACCTTCACGGTGAGTGCCTCCGACGGCGTGCTGTCCTCGGCGGATGCCACGGTGACGATGACGCTCGCTGCGGTGAATGACGCCCCGAGCTTTGCGCTGGACGACAAGTTCGCGAACCCGAATTTGAACGGTGCAGTTCACTCGGTGGTGGAGACTGGGGACGGCAAGCTTCTGGTGGCGGGAGTCTTCACGACCGCCGGCAGCGGGAACACCGCCTATGGCAACCTCGCACGGTTCAACGCCAACGGCACCGTGGACACCAGCTTCGCGAACCCGAATTTGGACCAGATTTTGAACCAATTTTCGTATTTTCATTACGCCAACTCGGTGGCGGTAGACGGGGACGGCAAGATTCTGGTGGGGGGAACCTTCACGACCGCCGGCAGCGGGAACAGCCCCTATGGCGGCCTCGCACGGTTCAACGCCGACGGTAGCTTGGACACCAGCTTCGCCAACCCGAATTTGCGCGATAATAATGGCACGGCCGGGAACGCCAATTCGGTGGTGGTGGCTGGGGACGGCAAGATTCTGGTGGGGGGAACCTTCACGACCGCCGGCAGCGGGGACAGCCCCTATGGCGGCCTCGCACGGTTCAATGCCGACGGTAGCTTGGACACCGGCTTCGCCAACCCGAATTTGCGCGATAATGGCACGGCCGGGAACGCCAATTCGGTGGTGGTGGACGGGAACGGCAAGATTCTGGTGGGGGGATCCTTCACCGCCGCCGGCAGCGAGAACCTCCCCTATGCCGGCCTCGCCCGGTTCAACGTCGACGGGACGTTGGACAAAAGTTTCGCCAACCCGAATTTGAACGATGACGCCTTGTCGGTGGCGGTGGACGGGGACGGCAAGATTCTGGTGGGGGGATCCTTCAGGACCGCGGGCAGCGGGAACAGCGCATATGGCGGCATTGCACGGTTCCACACCGACGGCACCTTGGATACCAGTTTCGCCAACCCGAATTTGGGCGGTCTTCCCAACCCGGATTTGCCCGGTTGGGCCGAATCGGTGGCGGTGGATAAGAACAGCAAAATTTTGGTGGGGGGATTTTTCAAGACCGCCGGCAGCGGGAATCGCGCCTATAGCGGCATCGCACGGTTCCACTCCACCGGCGTCTTGGATACCAGCTTCGCCAACCCGAATTTGAGCGGTCACCCCTTGGCAAATTTAGCCTACTCAGTCACGGAGGCTCGGGGCGGCGACGTTCTGGTGGGGGGAGTCTTTCTGACCGCGGGCAGCGGGAACAGACCCTATACGTACCTCACCCGGCTCAACGCCAACAGTATCGCCGGCATCACCGTGGCGGCGGATGCCGGTCCACAGACGATGCCGAATATCGCGACGGGTTTCTTGCCCGGCGGCGGGGCCGATGAATCGGGCCAGACTCTGGCGGGCTACACGGTTACCGTGCAAGACGGAGGGGCCGGCCTCTTCAGTGCGGCCCCTGCAATTGACATCAACGGCACGCTCACCTTCACGCGCCGCCCCAACGTGGGCGGTATCGCCAACGTGACGGTCACCGCCACGGACAGCGCCGGCGCCTCCAGTGCGCCGCAGACGTTCCAAATCAACGTCCTCGGGGTCGCCTGCCCGATTGCGGAGCTGAAAAATGACTCAGCCGCTCCGCAAGCAGCGTCACTTCGTAGCCGGGCCTTCCGATTGCTCGCTAAGTCAACTTCCGCCATCTCGCTCGCTGAGGCACCTTCCGCCATCTCGCTCGCCACCTTTTACGCACTCGAAGGGCTGCTGGGCGATAGCGCAGAAGGCCGGCGCTTGAAGGACCTGTATTGGGCGCACGGCACCGAGATTGTCCAGTTGATGCGGGCGCAACCGGCTCTGCGAGATCAGATGACCACGGTGATGAACAGTTTCCAGCCGCTCGTGGTGGCGTTGCTGTCCGCTCGTGGCCAGGAGGTCCAGATCACGCAGGGCATGATCGATCAGCTCAACACCTTGGGTGACACGATGTTGACCTTTGCCAGTCCCGAACTTGCGCAGACATTGAACACCGAACGGGCGCGGCACAACGGTCTCCAGGATTTCGTTAACCGTGATTTCTCCCAATGGGCGCAGATACTGCAAGTGCCAGTCCCTGTCACCCCAATCACGGTGAACAACGCTCCGACGGACATTGTGCTCTCGGCCACGAGCATCGCGGAGAACAACGCGGCGAACGCGCCGGTGGGCAACCTCACGGCCACGGATGTGGACCCTGGCGAGACACACACGTTCAGCCTGGTGGCAGGCGCGGGCGACACGGACAACGCGTTGTTCAACATCTCAGGCAACGCCCTGCGCCAGACGGGCAGCGCGGACTTCGAGGCCAAGAGCAGCTACACCGTGCGGGTGCGGGCGACGGACAACGGGGTGGGCAATCTGACCTTTGATACGGCGCTGACGATCACGGTCACGGACGTGAACGACGCACCGGTGCTGGGGGCGATCTCCGTGAGTGGCACGGAGGGCACGACGCTTACGTTCACGGCGGCAAACTTCACCGGGGTCTACAGCGACCCGGAGAACACAGCCTTGGCGAGCATCAAGATTGAGACCCTGCCGGTGAGCGGGACGTTGAAGCTTTCGGGGGCCGATGTGACGCTGAACCAAGTGATCACGGCACCGAGCCTGGGCAACCTGACCTACGTGCCGGCCTTGAACGAGAACGGGACGAAGACCTTCACGGTGAGCGCCTCCGACGGGGCGTTGTCCTCGCCGGTGGCCACGGTGACGATGACCCTCGCGGCGGTGAACGATACCCCAAGCTTCAGCATCCCCGGTCAGGCGCCGCGCCTGAAGATGGTGATCAACGACCCGTTTGGCGATGCCGACCCCGGGGTGAATTCATCCGGCACGGGCAATGGTTTTGTCGATCGCGGGCAGTTTCCTGGCTCCGAGACCGGTGGGGGGCTCGTCCTCAACC
>CALBIE010000567.1 GCA_937893495.1 uncultured Verrucomicrobiales bacterium
GAGGAAGATCGCGATCTGTTGGGTGTAGATTTCAGCGGAGACATTGACCGGCAGGCACCGATTGTCGTGTTGAAAAACGAGCAAGATCAACCCGTTTCCGCGCTGGTGCAGTTCACCGGACACCCGGTCACCTGCTACCATCCGGAGAAACCGGTTATCTTCGGTGATTGGCCCCAAGTGGCATGCGACATTGTGGCTGGGCACCTTTCGCCTTCACGCCCGCTGGCCGTCAGTTTTCTACAGGGTTGTGCCGCCGACGTGAACGCCAAGGGCATGTTGCGAGGCGACATCGAACTCTCGACACGATACGGTCAAATGCTCGGCGAGAGCTACATCAAGGCGCTCGATAATCTCCAACCCTCCCATCGTGACGGACTGGAATACGCGGTGGAGAATGTGCGGATTCCTCTCGCCCCGCTGCCCTCTGGGGAGGCGTTGCACGCGGAAATTGCGGAGATGCGAGACTTTATTGCCCGCGCAACCGCCGGGGATGAAAACACGCTGGCTTGCGTGGGGCTGAATTTTCCGAGGGAACTCACGCCAGCCTATCGGGGCAAGTTGATTGAAGGTGTCCTGCCGTGGAGCCAATGGGCGCTGCAAATGCGTCAGACGGGCAAGGCGGAAACCGTGGCCAAACATCTGGCGGTGGACATCTGCGTCCTCCGGTTGGGCGATGTCGGAATTGTGGGGATGCCGTTTGAGCCCTTCCAGGGAATCGGCCGACAGATGCGCACCGGTTCGAAACTTCCGCTGACGATTCCGTGCGGGTATACCAATGTGAGCTATGGCTACCTCACCGACGGCCCCAACACGGGCGATGGCGAATACATGAGCGCCCACTATCGCTACAGCAAGTTTCGCGCACCGTATCAAAAGCCGGCGGGTGATGTTCTGGCCGTCCGAGCTGTCGAAATCCTCAACCGCTTCGCCGCCCATGGGAATCCCAACTGAATCCTTTCACGAAATCGGTTGTGACGCGCAAGTCGATGCCGATGTGATCCTCGGCTACCGTTATCCGGGCGATTCGCAGCCCGCGCGCATCGGCGATCACGCCGTCATCCGCAGCGGCTCGATCATTTACGCCGACACCGTCATCGGCCATCGCTTCCAGTGCGGACATCACGTTTTAATCCGCGCCGAGGTCACCATCGGCAATCGCTGCGTGGTGCATCACAAATGCACGCTCGAAGGCCGCGTCCGCATTGGCGACGGTGTGAAGATCATGGCGCACGTCTATGTGCCGAGCACGACGGTCATCGGCAGCATGGTCTTCATCGGGCCGGGTACGACCTTTCTGAACGACAAGTTTCCCATGCGCCGGGCTGCGCCGGTGGAGGGCGCGCGCATCGAAGACGGGGTCACCATCGGCGGCGGTGTGACGATTTGCCCGGGCGTCACCATCGGACAGAACTCGTTCATCGGCGCGGGATCGCTGGTGAACAAAGATGTGCCGCACGACACCCTTGCCTACGGCGTGCCCGCGCGGCATTATCCGCTGCCAGAATCGCTCGCAGGTGGCAATCTGCCCGAATTGCTGCTGCCACAAACCGATCTCTTCGGAGCACATCACGACGACTCCTGGAAACATGAACCCGTACCGCCACGATGAATATGAAATCGATTACCGCCCTCCTGCTGCTGAGTCTCTCCACGGCTCCGGCGGCCGAATACTTCGATGAGACGACCGCCACCACCATCTTTGCGTTCGACGACGTTTCGATTCCTCACTCGCAGAATCTGCGCCTCGAAATGCGTTCGCCGACGCGACATCCGGCCAACCCCGTGGTGCGGCGCGGAAAGCCCGGAACGCCGGACGCGCATGGTGTGCAGTTCTATGGCTCCATCATCAAAGAGAGCGGCAAGTATCGCATGTGGTACGTGGCCTTCGATGACGACGTGAAAAACAAAGTTGCGTCCGCGCGCTGGCGGGCGGCCTATGCGGAGAGCGTGGACCTGGTGACGTGGACGAAGCCCAATCTGGGGCTGGTGAAGTTTGCCGGAAACACCCGAAACAACCTCCTGAGCATGGGGGGAGAGCGGTGGGGTATGGTGAATCTGAAGGTGATCAAAGACGATGAAGATCCCGATCCTGCCCGGCGTTACAAGATGACGACGCACGTCTATTTTCGCCACAACACTCGGCTCGGGACGCTGTTGCCGTTTGTCAGCGCGGATGGATTTACCTGGATGCCGGTGAAGGACGTCAAGCCGGTGAGGGCGGAACTTAAAAAAGGGGATTTGCTCATGCCGGACGTTCATTTTGAACCCTGCGGAGGTCTCTACATTTGGGACGGCCAGTATTTCATCTGCGGCCAGAACGCCATGAACGCCACGCGGCCCTATCAAGGCCGCTTGGTGCGGATGTATCGCTCCGCCGACTTTGTGAACTGGTCGGCGACGAGCAGTATCGGTTTCGTGCGCGCGGCCCAGCATGACTACCTCGGCGCGGGCAGAAGTCGCGAGGGCGAACAAAACCATGAAGGGATCAGTGTGTGGAATCGCTCCAATGTGCTGCTGGGCATCACCGGCCGCTGGCATGGCGCGGCGGATTGGAAGGGCGTCACCATCGACCTCGGCTTTGTGGTCAGCAACGACGGCGTTCATTTCCGCGAGCCCGCGCATGAATGGACTTTCCTCAAACGCGGCGAAGACGGCCAGTGGGATCAGGGCGGATTGATTCAGGGACAGGGATTCGAGAATATCGGTGATGAAACCTACATCTACTACGGCGCCTGGGATCCCAGGCATTGGGAGAACACGCCTGAACGGGGAGGGGTCGGTATCGCCGTGTTACCGCGCGACCGCTTTGGCGATCTGGTGGTTGAGACTGCCGGCAAAGGCCCGGGCGATTACCAATTGCCGGAGATTGCGAGCGAGTTCGTCACGTCCGCCATTCCTGTGAATCAAGGAGCCTCGACTCGACTCCACCTCAATGCCACCGGCCTCGGCAAAGAGGCTGCGCTGAAAATCGAACTGCTCGATAACAAGGAACAACCACTGCCCGGCTACTCCGGCACGAATGCGGCGATCATTCGTCAGAGTGGTTTCCAGACGCCCGTCTTGTGGGGCGGCAATGCGGAGGTTCGCGACCTGCCAGAGCGAATTCGCGTCCGCGTCATCTTTGAAGGCAGACAGAACACGGACATTCGTTTCAGTGCGCTCTATCTAAGATTTTGGTAATCCGTTCCAAACAACCGAACGAAATGGGGACCCGAAAATCATGAGCATTCGATATTCAGCTGGAATCCGGAACTCAACGGCTTTCGCATCGTGGTTTGGATGGGTGCCTCTCTTGATTTCGATTCTTTCCCTGAGTTGCGAATGTCGGGCTGAGAAAATCAAGCCCGCACGCCCCAACATTGTCTTGATCATGGCGGATGATCTGGGGTTTTCGGATCTGGGCTGTTACGGCAGTCAGATTGACACCCCGAATATTGATCGACTCGCCAGAGGGGGCATGAAGTTCTCGCAGTTCTACAATTGTGCCGTGTGCCGGACCACTCGCGCGGCTCTCATCACCGGGCTTCATCCCCGGCGGGTCAAAGGCCGGTTGCTCCACAACAACATGACCACGCTTGCCGAGGTCGCGCAATCGGGTGGGTATCGCACCAGCCTGATTGGGAAATGGCATTTCCCCGTGACCAAACCAACGGATAAAAACCGGCTCCCGACGCACCGCGGTTTTGAAAAGTTTTATGGGTTGGCGGCGGGCTGTTGCAATTTTTTCAACCCGGCCAAACCGTTTCCGGAGTTTTATCGGGGTCAGGGCCCGGAACCCTTTCTTGATCAGGAGACTCCGATCACGGAATTCCCTGCGGACTACTACACGACCGATGCGTTCACGGACCGTGCGGTGGAGCAGATTGATCAATTCGCCAGGGAGAGAGGCAAGGTGCCATTCTTTTTGCACCTGTGTTATACTGCGCCGCATTACCCGTTGCATGCGAAGCCGCAAGACATAGCGAAATACAAGGGGCGATTCGACAAAGGGTATTTTGCGATGCGGGAGAACCGGGTCAAGCGGCTCAAGGAGCTCGGTCTGATCGATCCTCGATGGCGGCTGTCGAAACCTGATTCTCAGAAAAGCCAACTTGCTTATGACTTCGCGATCACGCCGTGGGAGGAAGTCGAGAACCTGCCGCGCGAAAAGCGTCGGATGGAAGTGTATGCGGCGATGGTGGATTCCATGGATCAAGGGATTGGGCGTGTCATGGAGGCGCTCGAACGTGGAGGGCTGTCGGACAACACCTGTGTGATTTTTCTGTCGGACAATGGCGGCTGCGCTTCGCACTCGGGTTATTACGACGAAGAGATCAGAAAAGGTCATGAAGCCTACAACAAGGAACTCCCCGGCAGCGTCGATACGTACGATTACGTGGCTCAGGGGTGGGGATGGGCACAAAATGCTCCTTTTCGACGCTACAAAGTGTGGACGTACGAAGGTGGTATTTCCACGCCTATGATCGTGCGCTGGCCCAAAGTGATTCAAGCGGGGACATTGTCCCATCAGGTCGGGCATGTGGTTGACATTATGCCGACTTTAATCGAGCTGAGCGGCGCGTCGTATCCGGAAATGCGGAACAGAGTGGCGGTGTTGCCGATGGATGGAATCAGCCTCCTGCCGGTGTTCGAAGGACGGGAGCGTGCCGGTCACGAATCGTTATGCTGGTATCTTTACGGCAATCGCGCCGTGCGGCAGGGAAAATGGAAATTGGTCTGGGGAAGCAACGTAAAGAAATGGGAGCTGTTCGACATGGAGTTGGACCGCACCGAGACGAACGATCTGGCTTCTCGTTACCCGCAACGCGTCGCGCAGATGGAAACCGTTTGGCTGCAATGGGCAAAAGAAACCGGCGCTCCGTTGAAGGGAACGGCATTATGAAGAAGGCAGAGGGCGACCGGATGTTCAGACAGCTTCGAGAATATTTCATGAGAGGCAGTCTGCTTTTGACAATCGCGATCTGCTTTGGCGCCTTCACGGGTAAGTGTGCCGCAGTTGCCGCTGAAATCAGCATCGTTGCCTTCGGTGACTCGACGACAGCTCGTCGTGGCGACCTGAAGATTTATACCGATATTCTTGCAAAGGAACTTCCCGGAGGTGGTGTGCCTGTTCGCGTCATCAACGCCGGAATCGGTGGCAACCACACGGGCCTCGCGCGGGCTCGCTTCGAAAAAGACGTC
>CALBIE010000568.1 GCA_937893495.1 uncultured Verrucomicrobiales bacterium
ATGACACCGATGAAATCAATGAAATCAAGGAAATTCAGGAAATCAAGGACATCATTTCGGGCACCATCCGAGTTTCCACGATCTACAGCATCGGCCTGCACGATTTACCGCCGTACATGACGAAGTTCCTCAAATCGTATCCGACGGTCAAAGTTCACGTGGAATATCGTCGGGTCAACCAAGTCTATGAAGATGTTCTCGGTAATGTCGTTGATCTCGGCCTCGTGGCGTATCCGGGTACCGATTCGCGGCTGGAAATTATCCCGTTGCGCAAGGACAGACTGGTTCTCATTTGCAACCCGCTGCATCGCTTCGCGAACCTGGGAACAATTGAAATCAGCAAGGTTTCTGGAGAAAAATACATCGGTTTTGAGCCCGATATTCCAACCCGTAA
Organism: uncultured Verrucomicrobiales bacterium; assembly: GCA_937893495.1. GTDB lineage: Bacteria > Verrucomicrobiota > Verrucomicrobiia > Limisphaerales > JAYPXF01 > CALBIE01. The sequence goes on from CALBIE010000568.1 coordinate 395, forward strand.
AGCTATCGACCGGATACTCAGGGATGCTGGAATATCCGTCAAAACCGTCATGGAATTTGACAATATTGAAACGGTGAAACGCGCTGTGGAAATCGACGCGGGCATCGCTATCGTCCCGGAGACCACTGTGGTTCAAGAGGTTAGCAAGCAAACCCTGTCTCAAGTTCTGTTCGAAGGAGAGGAGTTCTATCGCCCTTTGGCAGCGATTTATAAAAAGAGCAAAGTGGTTTCTCCGGCCATCAAGCAGTTCATTACGATATTGAAGGAGACTTGACCCCCCCCCCGTTAACACCTGACGTCATTTCCGACGTGCAACGATTGCGAAATTGATCTCGTCAAACGGGATCCTCGCCACCACTATCCCGCCAACAAATGAGTGCCGCAGACGAAACCGCCAGAAGCGAAAAAGTGATTCGCGAATTGGTTGTTTCCAATAAGGTCGGGATTCACGCCCGGCCAGCGGCGATGTTTGTCAAAGCAGCAACGCGTTATGAGTGTGATGTCTTTCTTGAAAAGGACGGGGAACGCATTAATGGCAAGAGCATCATGGGTCTGTTAATGCTCGCCGCCGGCCCCGGTTGCGCACTCAAAATGGAGACCAACGGCATGGATGCCGAGCAGGCTGCCAACGAACTCGAAGGGCTATTCAACAACAAATTCGGCGAGGAATAGCCGGTTTTGTTGTTTACCTGCCGGTCCCTTCCCGCTAAATCGACTGCCCTTGATTATGTCAGATCCCAGTTTTGACATCAAATACGTCGCTCATCTTGCCCGATTGGAACTTTCCAGCGACGAGGAAAAAGTGCTGAGCGCCCAGCTCGGCCAGATTCTCAGCTACATTGAGCAACTCAAGGAAGTGAATGTCGAAGGCGTCGATCCGACGGCTCATCCCTTCCCCCTCGTCAATGTGATGCGAGCGGATGAGATCCAACCGTCCTTGTCTCATGACGAAGCGCTCAGGAACGCGCCACAGGAAATCAACGGGCTGTTTCGAGTGCCCAGGATTGTCGAATAATTTTTTTCGTCCGCGCCCGGCCATGCTGAACCGACTCACGATTTCAGAACTCGTCCCCAAACTCGCCGCGAAAGAAATTTCTTCTCGCGAAATCACCCAAGCCTGCCTCGATCAAATCGGGCGGGTGGACGCTCAGGTCAAAGCGTTCGTCAGTCTCAATGCGGACGACGCGCTGGCTCAGGCTGACGCCGCGGATCTGGCGCTCGCCTCCGGCGTATCGCATGCAGATCGACCATTGTTGGGAATTCCCATTGCGATCAAAGACCTCCTGGCCGTCAAGGGGCACCCGCTTCAGTGCTGCTCAAAAATTCTCGATGGCTTCATCTCGCCATACGACGCGACCGCCATCGAGCGACTCAGAACGGCTGGCGCAGTTGTTTATGGCCGGTTGAACATGGATGAATTTGCGATGGGCAGTTCCACTGAAAACTCCGCGTTTCAAACCACTCGCAATCCGTGGAACCTCGATCGCATCCCGGGCGGTTCCTCCGGCGGCTCCGCGGCCGCCGTGGCTGCGGACGAATGCATCGCCTCGCTCGGCACGGATACGGGTGGCTCAATTCGTCAACCGGCGGCCTTCTGCGGCGTCGTCGGCACCAAGCCAACCTATGGGCGCATCTCTCGTTATGGCATTGTGGCGTTTGCATCGTCGCTCGATCAAATCGGGCCAATTACCAAGACGATCGAAGATAACGCCATCCTGCTCAACGTCATGAGCGGTGTGGACCCACGCGATTCAACCTGCGTAAATCAACCAGTCCCCGATTACACGAAGGCGCTTAACGGCAACATCAAAGGTTTGAAGATCGGATTGGCGAAGGAATACCTCTCTGATGATCTCGATCCGGAAGTAAAGACCGCGACCGACGCAGCCCTCAAGCAGCTCGAATCGCTTGGCGCGGAAATCGTCAAGGTCTCCCTGCCGCACACAAACTACGCGATTGCCGCCTATTACATTCTCGCCACTGCCGAGGCCAGCTCCAATCTCGCACGCTTCGACGGCATTCGCTATGGCATGCGAGTGGACGGCAATACGCCCGATGAATTGTACTCGCGCACGCGCGGCCGTGGATTCGGATCCGAGGTCAAACGGCGCGTCATTCTCGGCACCTATGCCCTCAGCAGCGGCTATTACGATGCCTATTACCTGCGCGCCCAAAAGGTCCGCACCCTGATTCGTCAGGATTTCGAAAAGGCCTTTGAGAAGGTGGACGCCATCGTGACGCCGACGACACCAACCGCCGCGTTCAAAGCCGGCGAAAAGACCAGCGACCCGTTGTAGATGTATCTTTGCGACGTGTTCACCAATCCATGCAGCCTCGCGGGTGTTCCGGGCCTGAGTCTGCCGTGCGGATTCACGACCAATCCCAAACTGCCCATCGGCTTGCAGGTGATGGCAAAACCATTCGCCGAGGAAACCATTCTCAAGGTCGCCCACGCCTACGAACAGGCCACCGCGTGGCACAGGGAGAAGTCACCCCTGGCCGGATAGCTGACAACGGCACGTGTCTCTGCTATTTTCAAACAGTACATGCTGACGAGTTACATTCACGCCGCGATGAACCACGCTCACTATGAGTTGATGGAAGGCAATCGTCTTTTCGGCTCGATCTCCCAGTGCCCCGGTCTCTGGGCCGAAGGCGACACACTCGAACTTTGTCAAACCGAACTTCAGAGCACCTTGGAAGACTGGATTGTCATCAAGCTTCGCCATGGCGATTCTTTCGAACCCATCGACGGCGCGGACATCAATCCCAAGCCGGAATATGCCGAAGCCGATTAAGCGCCGGGAACTGATTGCCCGACGTCGAACCCTTGGCTTCACCGGTTTCGAATCCGGCGGCCGAAATTCCGCGATGCGAAAAGGAGAATTGACCGTACCCATCCCGAATCCGCATCGTGGAGACATGGATTGGTCGCTGACAAAGCGAATCTTGCGAATAGCCGGCATCCGTGTTGAAGAATGGGAAAGCACGAACAAATAATTGTTTGCCCAGCGAGGGAACACGCCGAGAAGGGGCTGCGGAATGGCTTTTGTAAAACTGGCATTTGTCCCGACCCATTGGTGTTCATTCGTGTCAATTCGTGGTTAAAATAGTGATCTAGACAATGGAATACGAAGCCGTCATCGGACTTGAGACTCACGTTCAATTGAAGACCCGCTCCAAGATGTGGTGCGGTTGCCCTAATCAATATGGCTCCGAGCCGAATACGAACGTCTGCCCGGTCTGCCTCGGCATGCCCGGCACCCTGCCCGTTCCCAACGAGGAAGCGCTCAAACTCACCAACCTGACCGGGATGCTGCTCAATTGCGAAATCTCAAAACGCGCCAAATTCGACAGGAAAAATTACTTCTATCCCGATGCCGCCAAGGACTATCAAATTTCTCAGTTTGAACTCCCATCCAACATCGGCGGACACGTCGAATTCGAGTTTGAAGGCGCCATCGCCCGAGTCAGCTTGAACCGCGCGCATCTCGAAGAAGACGTCGGCAAGAGTTTTCACTTCGACAAATTCAGCGGCGTGGACTTCAACCGCGCGGGCGTCCCGTTGCTGGAAATTGTCACCGAGCCTGACATCACCAGCCCCGACATGGCTTACGCCTATCTGAACGCCCTCAAGGACATCCTCATCCACGGCGGCGTCAGTGACTGTGACATGGAAAAGGGAATGGTCCGCTGCGACGTCAATATCAGCGTCCGGCCAAAGGGTTCGGATAAACTCGGCGCCAAGGTGGAAATAAAAAACATGAACACGTTCAGCGGCGCTCGCAAGGCATTGGAATATGAAATTCCTCGCCAGATCGAAGTGCTTGAGAGCGGCGGCACGATTCCGCAGTCCACCCGCCGTTGGGATGACGCGGCCGGGATCACCGAGGAGATGCGCACCAAGGAAAACGCGCATGACTACCGCTACTTCCCCTGCCCTGATTTGATGCCGCTCGAACCCACCGAAGACTGGCTCACCGACGTCCGCAGTCGCGTGGTCGAACTTCCGCTCGCTCGCAAACAACGGTTCATCGCCGACTACAAACTTCCTGCCAGTGACGCCGAAACGTTCAAGAACGAACTCCCGCTCGGTGATTATTTCGAAACCATTGCGAGGAAGAGTAAGAATCCCAAGGCCGTTGCCAATTGGGTTATCAACAATCTTCGCGCCAAGATGACGGAGTCAAATACGGAATTGAACACCCTCAAGTTTCAGCCCGATTCGATCCTCGAACTGATTGACCTCGTTGACTCGGGAAAGATCAGCAGCAAGATTGCCCAGGATACCTTCGGGGAGATGTTTACTACGGGTTCCAGTCCGCAAACCATCGTCGCAGAAAAAGGGTGGGTGCAGGAAAGCGACACTGGACAACTCGACGCGTGGTGCGATGAAGTCATCGCCGCCAATCCCGGCCCAGCCGATGATTTCCGCAATGGTCGAGGCGCCGCGATTAATTTCCTCAAGGGTCAGGTCATGAAACTGAGCCGTGGTAAGGCCAATCCCGCGATGGTTGGCGAGTTGCTCGAAAAAAAATTGAAGGCATAGGCAGCGTTCACAGCGCAGGTATCAGGGGAGCACGGCCGGCCCGGCTGTGAAGCCCGGCGGCTCGCCGGGCGAGTCAATCCCCCCGGCGACCGAGCCGGTCGCCGGCACAGGCCAGCGGCCTATGCTCCCCGTTGAACATTTCATCATTCAACGCAAGCGTGAAAGGAAATCCCCGATTTGCCGCAAGTGCAGCATGTGCGCCCCCGCTGTCTCACCAGCAAATCCAAGTATCTCCAGACGGCCTTCAATGAATCGGCTCCGCAGTTGCAAGCCACCCTTCCAATTCTCCTCCACCATCGTGCGCGAACCATTCAGTTTACGGATCAAATAATCCGCGGTCTCAGTCGTGCTTGCGTAACCCGGCGGCCGTTGCGCCGAATGAGTTATCAACATCCGTTTCCGCCCGGCGGCAGCCTCACCCGCGAAACGAAGAAACCCCGCCATCAGTTCGGGCGAAACCGCCTGATCGTCGCCCGCCTTTTCGTAACCGCAATAAATAGAATCGGCCATCAGCAGCAAATCGATGCGCTGGAACGTCCGTTCGTCTTTCAGCATTTCCCGGACACCGCCGAATCCCGCGCTGAATGCCGTGACCGTCACTTTCCCGAAATTCGTTGCCATGATTCCCCGGGCATTGAGTGCATTTCGGGTCTGAACAAGAAGATTGAAAAACGCATTCGTGTCCCGGAATTTTTCGCGATAAACCGATGACAACCCCGGAAGCGTCACGTTGACGAGAACGCCGGACAATTTCGCCGCCACAAAGTTTGTCATCACCACCTCACCCGCCCCGTGAAGATGCAGAGTCAGGTCAATCTGCCCCCCGTGCGCTGTCGAGCCGCGCGGGATGAACAATCGAGCCCCGCCAAGATTCACTCGATCACCCGGGATTACCATTGCCGATAGAATCTCGACACCGGCCAGACTGCAGAGCGTAAGCATCAGAAGAAACCATCCACGCGATAAGTAAGCTCGTCCGCGAACAAACGGGGAGCACGGTTTCGCCGCGTGGCAACCTTGCAATAGTTCAATCATGAGCTTTTCACCTGATACCATTCAGTATATAGGAACTCGAACCAATTATTGCTTATGATGTTTTCACTGACCTGTGTTGATAACTCCGAAGGCCTCGCCATCCGGAAGGAAAATCGTCCCGCCCATCTCGCCTACCTCGATGCCAATATCGAGAAGATTGTCTTCGCCGGCCCGACGCTGACGGATGACGGCGAAACGCCCACGGGCAGCCTGATCATCGTCGATGTTGCGGACCGCGCCGCTGCGGAGGCATTCGCTGCCGGTGACCCATACGCCAAATCCGGCGTATTCGAAAGCGTGACCATCAAAGCCACGCGACAGGTTTACCCGAAATCGTAAAGCGCGCGCCAAAACTTCAAACGCGGGCAGTTTGATCTCTGGCATCGACTCTCGATTTCGTTATGGTTCAGCCCAGCGCCATGAAAACACTGCACGAGAAAGTGGCCGACACGATCGAGCGGGATCCGTCCCTCCTCAGCATCCCGCTTGAGAATATTGACCGCTGGCTCGCGAACGGGCACACCGCGCCTCATCGGCTTGAGCAATGGCAGACAATCCTACAAGCGGCGCAAGCCTCGCCAACCGGATTCAAATCGCTGCTCAAACTTCTCCGCGCTGAATCCGAAGAGGCGGTGCATCTCAAGAGCTTTGATCCGTTCCCCGGAGTTCTAACCCTCGAGGAGAGACGCGAAGTCATCAAACAATGCGCCTACGCTCATTGAAGCAACTGCTTGCCGCGGCTTCCGCGCTCAGTGCGCCCGAGCGTATTGTCATCATCGGCTCATCTTCGTTGCTTCCGGACAACCCAACGCTTGGCGAAGCCGATCAGCCTCTTGAGCAGTCTTACGACACGGATCTTATCATCACTCCGATGGATGATGAGACGGCCGCCATCCTGGCCGAATCAATCGGGCAGCAGAGCGCCTTTGCAAAACGACACGGTTACTACGCGGACATTCTTCGACCGGTCATGGCTGAAACACTGCCTGCGGGCTGGGAATCACGGCTCCACCCGGTCGAGGGATTCGACTATGTGTTCGCACTTGATATTTACGATCTCGCCCTCGTCAAGCTGATGGTGGGCCGCGCCAAGGATTTGGAACTGTTGCGGGCACTGATCGGGCGCAAGCTTCTCGATCTCGACCGATTGAGCAGACACTACCAATCCGTCCCCCTCGGTGAACGCGACGCCATTGCCGCCGGTCGGAACCTGACGCTTTTGTGTCGGGAACTCAACTTACAGTGATGCGTACTGAACGATTCTTTAATATGATTCGGGTGCTCATTGGGTTTCTCGCAGGGTACTCCGTTTGCACGGGTACATCCATAGTGTTTCCTGCGTTTAACGCGCCAATTGTCACCGAAGATGCGATCTTCGCGCATCATACTTACGGGAAGTCACTGATTTGTATCGACAGAAAGTGCGACACCGTACGGTGGCGATTCAAAGCGCCGACTCCTATTGAGAGGGCGTGGATTGTTAGCAACCGCACCATTGCAATCGTCTCAGCGAACAAGGTGTCCATACTCGACAGCTCTCGGGGTAGCATTCTCAAATCCTGGTTCATTACTGGGCATGTCTTCGGTGGAATGAGGAATGGCAACATTCTCAGCGAGACAAGGAATGACGAAGTTGTCTGCACTGAACTGAATACTGGAATGCAGCTATGGAAACACGAGTGCCAAGAACCGCACTCAAACCTCTGGCCTGTTCTCGCCGACGATCTCATCTTCATTGGCTTGGATCCACGCAGTATCATGACGCGTTTTGATGGAAGAACCAGACAGATTACAATGAAAGGAACAAACGCTGTTGTCTGTCTCTCCGCCAAACTCGGCATGCCTTTGTGGAATGAATCAGTGCCTTTGAGCAACCATGGATTGGGAGTTCATCTGCAAGTTTCCAAGGGTCTGGATCGGCTCCTCTGCATGACTGACAATTCTCTCCGACTTGTGGACAGAAAGTCGGGTCGAATTGTCAGTCGATGGGATCATAAAGATGACGATATTGACGGGGCAGATTTCTGGGGCGACGGCCGAATGGCCGTTTGTTTCGGCGGGATTGGGGCCACCAAACGGACAATCCGAATGCTCGGTGCGGCAGATTTCAAAACAAAGGCTGAATTTACGGCACGAGCACTCGAAGTTGCCTCGGTGAAAGTCGTCGGTGACGTCATGATTCTCGACTCACTTTACCGTAGCATCGGCGTAGATTTAAGATCGCAAAAGACGATCTGGGAAAAAGGACAGCGCCATTACACGATCAAGGATGGCTTGCTATATTTCGGCGAGAATCAAAATGGAAAGCGAGTATTGGGGGTCTGCGATCCCAAAAACGGGCGTGATACGGAAATCTATTCAGAACCTGTCATGGAATAGGATGTTCCAAGCACTCAATCCTCCATCTCCCCCAACCACGCAAGTCCGAACGCCGCAAAAGTCAGTCTGCCGTAATTGTCCCGCTCGTAAATGAGGCCAACGCTTCCGTCCTTCATTCGGGTCATGCACGAATACGCCGCTGAACCAGCGTGGATGGTCTTGCGCACGGGCCAGGTTTTGCCTTCGTCGTAACTGAGACGCATCGTCAGACGCGCGCGCGATTGACCGGCGGGGTTCGTGAAGAGGATGCGACTCCGTTCATCCGCGCCGGCAAACGAATAGCGTAACAGTGATGCCTGGCACGGCGGTTCGACCAGGACCGGATCCATCGCCTCGCCGGACCACGTCAGTCCGCCATCGTAACTGCGCGCCACGAGCCGTTTCCCCGATTTGTCGGGAAAGCCGCCGCGCCCCCAGTGGTTGCGGGCATTGAACAGCAGTCCCGGCCTGTCATTCTCCAGCGTTTCCACCAACTGGCATTCGTTGGAGAAATCACCGAGCTTGCCGCCCATCTTCCACATCCGGCCGTGGTCATCACTGTAGATGATGTGTGACCAACTCGGTTGGCGCTTGTTGAACGACTCGCGGTAGTTCGCCGGAAAAATCAACCGCCCGCGATGCGGCCCGTGCCGCAACTGAATCCCGATGCCCGGCCCGAAGGCGTAATGCCCCCAAGTCGGCTTCTTGATCTGCGCTGTGATGTCCAGAGGCTTCGCCCACGACCTGCCGTTGTCATCCGAACGCAAAATCACCAGGCTCCCGCCCTGCCGCCGATTCCGGTCATCGAGATAATCACGATTGACGGCCAGCAACACGGATTTCGTTTCTTGATCCACCAGCGTCGTTGGATTGCCGAACTTGATCTTTGCGTTGCCGCCCTCCTCCAACAGCACTGTCGGCTTCGACCATGTCCGGCCATTGTCCGCGCTGCGGGAGAGCACCAGATCGATGTCGCCATCGTCGCTCAGGCTGGCCTTGCGTGCCTCGCAGAAAAGCAGCAGATCGCCGTTGGGCGCGGTGACGAGCGACGGGATACGATACGCGTGATACCCGCCCTTCCCGCCGACGAGGACATCCGTCTGAAACGGTGGCTTCGGTGGCGAAATCATCTTGTGTCCTTCGGGCAATCCGATGGCAAAGGAAACGCGCTGCCAGTCACCCGTGCCAATTCCCGTGGACCTTGAACCAAACGCCAACGCATGACCGCGGTCACGTTGTGTGAACACAGTTGAAAGAACCAGTCGGCCAGCCACGGTGAGATTCAACAGTTGTGGCCCGGGATCAAAGGTGGCCGTCCAATCGTGAAACGCCGCGCCATCCAAAACATTCGCGCCTCCAACCACAACGCCCTCTTTGCCGGCATACACCGAGGCCAGCATTTCATTCCCTTGCCGTCCCAGTTGGAACCCGAACCGCAACACATCCGTTCCCTTTCGGCTCGCAAGGCAAACCTCCGTGCTGATGGCGCGAGTGGTCGCACCGGTGTCGTCCGGAATCCGTAATCGCCAACGGAAAGTGAAGCCCTTCAACCGTGCGGCTTCGCGTTGTTCGTCGGAAAGCTCAAACCGATAATACCCATCCTCCGGCCCCTTGCCGTCATCGTCACGAATCCGCCATGCCCGTTCGGACCCCGTACCAATCGCACCCGCTTCGGCTTTCAATGGTTTGTCGGAATGAGCAATCCAGCCGGCTTTTATCGCGTCGGAACCATTCCGAAAATCAAGATCCACGATGACGCGCTCGGCGGCGGGAGACAGGGTGACGGACGCAAGGAGCAACGCCGCAATGCGGATAGAAAGCGCTGGATTCATAATCGGAAAGGGTGCGCATAATTTGCGTGATGTAAACGGCAAACAACCGTCGCTGCGCAGACTTTCCGGTCTGCGTGTTCCGGGGCTTTCCAGCCTTTGATTACCTGATCCGATGCCCGAAAGCCTGGGTGCATTCGGGCAGAGCCCTGCCGTGGGAACGCGGACTTAAGTCCGCAGAGGCGGTGCCGCGCAGAGATCTTCCGTATATCGATGACGATGATTGCAAATGGACGTTTCTGCGGCGTAAACGCCGCGATCCAGGGGCCTCCGCCCGCGTGCGCACGCGGAAATCTACCCGCCTGATTTGCAGATTGTCGGACACCCGGATTGTTTGCAATATCACCCAATGCGCATCCTCGCCGGAATCTTCGTTTCCCTGTTGTTCACCGTCACCACGTTCGCCCAGCGCGATCGTGACAATCGACTGGAATTCACCACCATGGTCGCGCACTGGGCGAAGTATGATGGCCCGGAGTATCTCGATTTCATCGACGAGGCGAAACCCGACCTCGTGCAACTGGGATTTTACGGCGCACACTTCTGGAGTCTTGCACATACGCCGCAATACAAAGGTTACCCGTCACATTTTCCCGTGCAGGGCTTCGCGGAATGCGGCAAGTGGTTCGATGACAAGATCAAGGCGCTCCATGATCGCAAGCGACTGGTCATCGGCCACTTCAATGTAGAATTCCTCGTCGGCGATCCCGACAGCGACCAGGGACCACGTGGGTTCTTCAAGTTTTACCATGACCTTTGGGATGAAAAGGAACTCGGGCCCAAACCGGTTGACGATCCGATTTCACTTCTCGAACGCGACGGCGAAGGCAAACCGATCAAGAGCAGCTCCTACAAAATCGGAGGAATGAACGAGTACTGGGGGTGCCTCCGCAACCCAGACTGGCAGAAGGTGCTCAAGGCCTGGGTCACACGCGGCATCAAGCGCGGGATCGACGGGTTTATCGCCAACTATTTCTACCGCCACAACTGCCTGTGCGAGCACTGCCAGGGCGGATTTCGGACTTATCTCAAGAAACGATTCAACAAATCCGAGTTGGCCGCAAAACTAGGTATCAAGAATCTTGATTCACACGTCTTCACGGAGATCGTCGCGTGGCACAAACCGGAGGAATCCACACCGCTCCGGCTTGAGATGTTGCGCTGGTCACAGATAGCCAACAAGCAGGCGTTCGACGAGGTGTTCATCAAGCACGGGCGTTCGCTGAAACCAGATCTGATTGTCGCGCAATGGAACCACCTGAGCGCCTTCAGCCAGATTCGTGGTGACGAGCGCTGCGCGCTACCCGCCGAACTCTGGGGCAAGGGCGAAGATTATCTGTGGTACAGCATGGGCGCCAGCGGCTACTACACGGATCTGGCGAAAGGATTTCTCGGAGAAGGCACGTTGCAGGCGCGATACCTTCGCAGCGCGTTCGATGACAAACCATTCACACTTGGCAAATACGAAAGCGTCCGCACACGCGTCGCCATCGCCGAACTGGCCGCCAACGGCGGCTCGCCGATGGGCTTTTATGCGCGCCACACCGACCCGGACGCCCGCGCCATCTTCGCGCAATACTACGGATTCATTCACCAATACGACACGATCTATCGCGCCAATCGACCCTACTCGGAACTCACGTTGCTCTATCCGCGCAAGGCCGTGCACCAGGGCAACGTCGAACCGGTCGAGCGCTTCAAGACCCACGGCGATGAACTGCTCGACGAGCATGTTCTGTTCGACGTCTGGCCCGATGATTTGTCGGACAAAGGTCGATACGAATGGCCGAAGGAGAAACGTCCATCCAGCAGCCGGTTCAAGGGACCATCAACCGTCCGTGTCTCGGCCAGCCGCCCCGCCAAGAGTGACACGGAAATCAATCTGCATTTCGTGAACTACAATCGCGAAGAACCGCCCCGGCTCAAGAACGGCAAGGCCAACCCAGGTCGCACGCCGGCCGATGAAAAACCCATTGCGGTGGAAGGCATGACGGCGGACTTTCTCATCCCACCGGGATTCAAGGTGAACCGGCTCGAATTCATCACGCCTGAGGAACCGAAGCCCGTAAAGGTGGAATTCACACGCACCGCAACCCGCATCAAGTTCGATGTCCCCCGCTTCCTCGTCTATGGCGTGATTCGGATTCGATGAGAATGCGAGTGCCGGAAGTCGGTGGCGCGTAAGCATCTAAACGTGATTGACGCTCACGATTCCGCGCCAGCGTCTTGGAGTGCGTGCGCTGCCGCGCCGCTTTCGAGCGGACGAGGCGGTGGAATCCATGTGGAAGGTAAATACGCAAGAGCGTCACCCGAATCAGCGGGAGCTTCGGGCTTTCCCGCGAACGCGGCATACTTTACTCCAGCCACAAGGAAAGCGGCGGTGAACGCGCCGCACTCCAGACGCTGGCGCGACCAAGCGGCCGCCTCGTATTACGCGCCAGCGTCTGGAGTGCGGTGGCTTCAGCACCGCTTTCCCGGGCGCTCGAGTGAGTTCATCGACGTTCAATGGGGAAGCCCGAAATCGCGACAAACCCAATACTGTTCATACGCCCCATCCCAACAAGACGTCCGCACTCACC
>CALBIE010000569.1 GCA_937893495.1 uncultured Verrucomicrobiales bacterium
GCGGAAGACGCGTTGCCTGACCTCAAGGACAATGGGGTGCGTCTGCAGGCGGAAGCGCCCGTCGGGGACCAGTCGCCGCTCACCCTGCTCTACGTGGAGGACAATCTCGAAAATGTCCGGTTGATGGAGGAACTGCTGCTCCTGCGGCCCCACGTGGAATTGCTCACTGCGATGCAGGCTTCCGTGGGACTGCAACTGGCCCGCGACCGGAGGCCGGACGTGATCTTCCTGGATTTGCACCTGCCCGACCAGAACGGCGACGTCGTGTTGCAGGAACTCAAGGCCGATGACCGCACCCGGGACATTCCGGTGTACATGCTCACGGCGGACGCCCAGCACGAGCAGGAGGGACACCTGCTGCAGCTCGGCGCCCGGGAATACGTCACGAAACCAATCGATGTGGATCGGATTCTTGCGATCCTCGACCAATTGAAACCGGAGAACTCATGATTGCGATACCCGTCGAATTGAAGGACTGCACGATCCTGATCGTGGACGACAACGAACTGAATGTGGAGCAACTCCGGCAGGTGCTGGAGGACGAGGGCTTTGCCAACGTCCATGCCACGCTGGATTCACGCGAGGTCGAAGGGCTGGTGCCGGAATTGAATCCGGACCTGATCCTGCTGGACCTGCACATGCCGCACAAGGACGGCTACGAGATCCTCGAATGGCTCCGGGACCAGCATAAGGCGTCGCCACAGATTATGCCGGTCATCGTCCTGACTGCGGACGCCACCGAGGATGCCCGGATTCGTGCGCTGGCCCTCGGGACCCAGAATTTTCTGACGAAGCCGTTTGACCACCTCGACGTGTTGCTGCACACCGTTAACAATCTCCAGGCCCGGCAGTATTTCCTCCAGATTCGGGACCAGAACTCCATCCTGGACGCCAAGGTGCGCGAGCGGACCAAGGAGTTGGAAGACGCGCTGCAACAGATCCGGGAGGCACAGACCCAAATCGTCGCCCAAGCCCGCCTCCAGGCCATGGGGCAAATGGCCAGCGGCATCGCCCACGACTTCAACAACTCGATCGCGGTCATCATGGGCCACGCGGAGATTTACCGCACCTTTCCGGAGTTGATCCACGACCACGCCGAACTGAACAAGTCCTTCGAAATCATCGGGCACGCCGCTGAGGACGCCGCCGCCATCGTCAAACGGTTGCGAGGGTTTTACCAGCCGGACGGGGCCCGGGATGAATCCGAAAAGGAGGGCGCGGAACTCGCGAAGACCGCCGGGGATGCCATCGAAATGACCAAGCCTAAATGGCGCGATCAGGCCCGGGCGGAAGGGCGTCAGATTGAAATCGCGGTCGAATTATCCGAGGTTCGGGTGGCTTTGGGTCCCTCCGATGTGCGCGAGATTCTGACGAACCTCATTTTCAACGCCGCCGACGCGATGCCGACCGGCGGAACCATCACCGTCCGGACACGCACCGAAGGGAACTTCGGGGTGCTGGAAGTCGAGGACACCGGCAGCGGGATGACCGAGGAGGTCCGCATCCGCTGTCTGGAATCGTTTTTCACCACCAAGGGCGACAAAGGAACGGGACTCGGCTTGGGCATGGTCCGCGCCATCGTGCAGGAGCGGGGCGGCAACATCGCGATCCGATCAACATCTGGAGAGGGAACCACCTTCACCATTTGTCTGCCGCTGTTGAAGAACCCGACCGGGGTGAAGGACGACATGGAAACCGGCCTGGACCGCTCGCTCCACGTGCTGGTCGTGGACGACGAGGAAAAAGTTCGAGAGATCACCGTTCGCATGTTGCAACAGGACGGTCACACAACTCAAGAGGCCGTTGACGGCAAGGACGGCAGTGCGAAATTCCTGGCGGGTTGTTTCGACCTCATCGTCACGGATTTGGCCATGCCCCATGTGGACGGGCGGCGGTTCGCGCAGTTTGTCCATAACCGCGCGCCGGACGTGCCGGTAATCATGTTCACGGGCTTCGGGGATGCGATGAAGGCAGACGCGGACAAGCCGGATGGCGTCACCCTGTTGCTGAACAAACCCTGCGGCCCGGCCGAGTTCCGCAAGGCCCTGAAGGAAATCTTCGCGCCTTCCGACGCTCCGGCCACCGCCCCCTGAACGCCGCAACGGAGCCCACCGCTTTCGGGCGCAAGTACTCATTTCCGGTTTGGGTTCGTGTCGGGCGCTTCTATTGAGGTGATGCTTCGTAAGAAGCGCTCCATCAATCGCGCTTCTCGCGATCAACCGATTCGATGACGGCTTGATCAAACTGCGCGCGGAAGGCGGCGTCCGCGTCGATTTCGGAGGCGCCTTGCTTGAGATAGGGACGTGGCCGTGAGGCGAATTCGCCTCCGACCCAACGGATGTTTTTGAATACCGGCACCCTGCCCTGCCATACTTTGGTCACTTTGCCAGGCATCTCCTTCTGGCCAGGTGTCAGGATCAGACTGGTGACGAAATCGTAGTTTTTCAGAACTTCGCCATCCGGCGTGACAAACTGATTCACAGAGAGTTCGAGCGCATGTGATTCTGCTTTCGCCAATCCTATCAACGCGGTGTAGCGTCGCGTTTTTCGGCCGGTGTAGCCGCGCCAGCCATCGGTTTCCAAGATGACCGCGAGCGTGTTTTCGGGCGCCGTCGTTTCAATCTCCAACGCCAACGAAGCGCCGCGCGGACCGACGAACGCGGGATCGTTCGGCTTGTGTGTTTCGTAGTTCCAGTGGGCGGTGTGACCAACGCCCACCAGCGACCAGTCCCGCCAACCGTGTTTGAAATCCTCGATCACCCGCTGCCGGTCGCCGCTTGGCCGCACGTTGGCTTCGGCCAGTTGCTGCGGGAAGGCCTGGCGGGTCTGGCTCGTGATCGTGAGCAGCGGCGTGTCGGCATAACCGCGCGGCATGGCGAGGGGATGGCCTGTGTCATAGGTGACGTTGGCAAAAACGAACAGCGGTTCCTTGAGATCCATCACCGGACAGGCAGCGGTAAATGCGTCACCGTTGCGACTCACATCAGCGGATCGCCAGAAGCGCACCCGGGGATCGCGTTCGTAACCATAGAGAATCCGGACGTCTTTTAATTTGTATGGCACGGACAGGTCCGGCCAGACCGTGAACCGGGGAATCCCGTCATTGGTTTTCAGATCCAGCCGGGCGGGTGCCGTCTTCGGGAACTTGAACGTCCTTTTAAGATGCGTCGCGAACCAACGGACGCGGGCCGCGTAGTTGTCCACCGTGACACGATGATTCATGTGCGGCGTGAACGACATCGCGCCGGTCTTGTTTGGCAGACTGCGAAATCCCCGGATGACGAGTTCCATCGGCGAATTGAAGTCGTCCGTCGCGCCGAGAAACATCACCGGGCACTGGATCAACGGCCAATAGCTTTTACAATCCAACGTGGCATCATAAAGCATCAGGTCCGCCCGCATCCGCCGCGCCGAACCGGGAATGCCGACAATGTCCGAATAAAGATAACCGCTCCCGCCCACCGACGGAGAGGCCGCCTTCACCCGCGGGTCCGTCGCCGTCAACACGGTCAAGCGACCACCCATGCTGTGGCCCGTCACCCCGACGTTGGCACCATCGGCTTCCGGCTGCTTTTCAAGAAAAGTAATCGCCCGACGCGCGGCTGCGGAATAGAGCAGCCAACTGCTGTTCCACGGATGAGGTTTCGCGTGTAGCGTGCCTTTGTCGGGCGAGACGTCATTGTGATGTTTCGGATCGAGGAAGCCCGCCGGGATTCCCGCCCAATCGGTGTTCGGATCTTCTTTTTCGCCGATGACATGCTCGCCCCAATTCACCGCGACCGTCGCATAACCATGCGATGCCCAGAAGCGCGCCGTCTCGGGCATGGCCCGTTGTCCGCCGCCGTGAAGCTGAACTATACCTGGAAGGCTCCTTCCTTTCTCGGGAAAGGCATAGAAGGCGGCGACGCGGGTTTTCTTTCTATCAAACGTTCCGACGACATAACGGATCTGTCGCAACACGATGCCGTTCTCCACCGACTCACGAATGATTTCCGTCTCCAACGCTTCGGCGTGTGGATCAAACCGGGCCCAGGTTTCTTCGACGGTTTTTGGAACCAGAGAATCGCCAGCAGAAGTTGCACTGACCGAGGCGACGAGCACAGCGGCGGCGAATGTTTGAAGGATCAGTCTCATGTTCAACTGCGACAAAGACTGCTGAAAGATGGCGTGATCCGCAATTACGAAGCCGCAGCAGAGGCATTCAAAGAATCACAGAAAAGACAATCCAATGCGGGTGTTGATTCTGAATAACGGCTTCCATTCCAAGTATTCAGCGTTTTCCATGATTACATCTCCCGGTAAGATTTCCGATCCTCAACGGGAATCTACTCGTTTACGATCGCAGTCATGTTCGGACGTGAATGCTCTGCGACGTTGGCGGCCATCAGCGCTGACCAATGGTTCAACCGAATTCCGATGAGCCCCTAATTCGCATAGTCTCTCGTATGCTTGGGCTTGGGGCCGGTCGGAGGCTTCACACCGTTGGCGAGCATGACTTCCGTGATTGCAGCGACAGTTTCGAAGGAGGGCTTGAAATTTCCGGGGCGATATCCTTCGGCGATCAGCAGCGGGGTCCGGCGCAGGGCGTTGTTGGTATTCCAGATTTTGATCTCAGCTCCCACGCTGTTCAGGTATCGGGCCATGGACGGAAGGTTCTTGTAGGCAGCGCCGTGCATCGCGGTTTCGCCATTGGCATCCACGGTGTTGATCTCCGCGCCGAGCGAGACCAGGTATTTTACCGCAGCGAGGCATTCGGATTCCGATCCCGCTTCCTCTTCGGGCGCGGCACTGCCGATGCCGGCGGCAACCATCAACGGCGTCGTGCCGTCCTTGTTGGGCAGCATGGGATCCGCGCCGAGCTCGACGAGCAGCTTCATGTAGGTAAGATCGGCCCGGTCGGACGCCAGAAAGAAAGGCGTGGCTCCGGTCTCGCTTACGTGTCCCTTTCCTGCCCTTTTCCCCCTTTTCAATCGGGCGTTTACGTCAGCGCCGCGTTTGACGAGTTCACGGATAAACTGGACGCTGTTCCGTCGCCCGGACCCTTGAGGTTCGGGATCGCCGCTGGCAGACTCGCCGATGTCGGGTTTGCGAATCCAGGTGAGCGAATGAAGGATCGTGTAGCCGCTACGGGCATCATTCGGATCGGCGCCGGCATCCAGCAGTTCGACCGCCAGATCGTAATGCCCGTTCTCGACTGCAAGAAGCAGCGGACTCGTTCCTTTCTTCGGGGATTTGCCCTTGGTTTTCCCGGGGTTCATCACTGCATTGATGTCGGCTCCGGCCTTGAGCAATAATCTCACCACTTCGGTCTGGCCT
The DNA here is from genome assembly GCA_937893495.1 of uncultured Verrucomicrobiales bacterium. Taxonomy (GTDB): domain Bacteria; phylum Verrucomicrobiota; class Verrucomicrobiia; order Limisphaerales; family JAYPXF01; genus CALBIE01. Next base: position 5,317 of record CALBIE010000569.1, read on the forward strand.
TCGCGGACCGCAAACAGGAAAGCGGTGTATCCGGAATCCTCGAGCGGCGTTTTGAAATCCGCGCCGGCTGTGAGGAGTGCATCCACGACTTCAGTGTGCCCTTCGGCCGCCGCCCACATGATGGCGGTTTGTCCGTTTCGTTCCTTAACGTCAGTCTTTGCTCCGGCCTTGATCAAGGCAACGACCGCGCCAATCTTTCCCGTTCGAGAGGCGGTCATCAGGGCCGTTTCGCCGCCATTAATAGAGGAATCAGGATCTGCGCCGGATTCAAGCAGGGACCTTACGAGACTCCCATTTCCATTCAGGCAGGCGAGATAGAGCGGCGTGATGCCGTAACGGTTCTTTGCCTTCGCGTTGGCACCGAGTTTCAGCAACTTCCTGCCCAGCTCCGCGTGGTCGTGGAAGGCGGCCCAATGGAGGGCGGTCATGCCATCAACCTGTGCGGCATTTACGTCTGGCTTGCTGGCGAGGAGCCTGGAGGTGCGTGCCGAATCCTTCGCCTCGATGGCGTCAGCGACGAGGGCATTGCCGGCTTGAGCAGGAATATTGAATCCAAATCCCGCAAGGAGGATCAGCAGGCCGAGCGCCCGTTGGAGTTCACGCTTTAGCGCGTTGAGGGCTGTCAGGCCGGAACAAGTTCGGGCCTGCACGCCCAAGCGGAACCATGCCATTGGAGCGCGGAATTTATTCCGCAAAACCGTGGATTTGAAAATCGGCTCGCGCGATTTCGAATCAGGTGCTCTGACACACAAAATGCTGCCTGGTTTCGGCAACCGGGGAACGGGCATAACCGCCGGCTTGGAATGGACGCTTCTGCGGCATGAATGCCGTGCTCCGACCGTTTCAACTGCATGGTTCCGGCTACCGTGTGAAATCCAACGGGCGAACTCTTTGCGATGACTCATTTCCTGGAATAACTGATGCCTAGATAGACAAGGTTTCGAAGAGACCCTTGATTTTCCCATTGCTGTCGCCGAAGGAATCGATGCGGACGCCGACCTTGTCCAACAGCGTGAGATGCAGGTTGGCGAGGGGCGTCGGTTTTGCGTAACGCAGATGACGATTTCCCTTCATACCACCAGCCGCGCCGCCCGCCACGATGATCGGCAGGTTGGTGTGATCGTGCACATTCGGATTGCCGATGCCACTGCCGTAGAGGAGCAGGACATTGTCGAGCAACGATCCATTTCCTTCCGGGGTGTTCTGCAGCTTTTGCAGGTACTCGGCAAACAGCGACACATGGAAGGCATTGATCTTTGCCATGCGCGCAATCTTGGCTGGATTGTCGCCATGATGCGAAAGCGGATGGTGCGGGTCGGAGACGCCAATTTCCGGATAGGAGCGATTGCTCGTCTCCCGCGCGATCTGGAAAGTGGTGACGCGGGTGATGTCCCCCTGAAACGCCAACAGTTGCAGATCGAACATCAACCGGGCGTGATCGGCATACAACGCGGGCACTCCCATCGGTCGTTCGAGATCCGGCAGGGGCTTGTCCTTCGTATCCGTCTCTGCCTTTTGGATGCGTCGTTCGACTTCGCGGATTGAGTCGAGATACTCGGAAACGCGAGCGCGGTCCCCTGCCCCGAGTCCGAGTTGCAGGCGTTTCATTTCCTCCGCGATTGAATCCAACAGGCTGGCCCGCTTGCGCAGTGCGGCGCGACGTTCCTGTGGAGTGCCACCTTCGCCAAACAGGTTTTCAAAAACCAGGCGCGGATGAGCTTCCGCCGGCAATGGCGTCGTCGGTGAAGACCATGACAGATTGTTCTGATACACGCAGGCGTAGCCGTTGTCACATTGACCGACGGTTTGCAACAGGTCCATGGCGAGTTCCAATGAGGGCAACTGCGTCTGCTGGCCAATTTGTTTTGCGGCCACCTGATCGGCTGTGGTTCCCAAATAGTAATCGGTGCTCTCCGTGACCTTGGCCTTCGCGGCGCTGAGGAAGGACGAATTCGAGGTGGCGTGCGATCCCGGATAGGCGGGGCGCAATTCCATGTTGGTGAAGACCGTCAGCTTGTCCTTCACCGGCTTCAGCGAGTCGAGAATGGGCGAGAGTTTTTCGAGCGTGTTCTCGCTCTCCGGCGTCCAGCGGGACTGGTCGCAGCCCATGGGCATGAAGATGTAACCGAGCCGCCGTAGATTGTTGGCCGATGTCTTCACCGCCGCTGTCGCTGCCGGAATCATCGCATCCAAAAGCGGCAAAGCCAACGAAGCGCCCATTCCTTTCAGCAGGGTTCTACGGGGGATTGATTTCCGGGTGATGAAGTTCATGGCAATTCGTTCTGGTTCGATTGGGTCGCGACTTTTTCGTCTTTCCCTCTGGCTCGCATCTGAAACGGGACGCTCTTTGTTATCCCAAGAATGACTGATGAGAAACGAAAATCTTTGGAACGCGCCTCCTTTACAATCTGACGAATCGCCGGACCATCGAATGATTCAACCCCACGGCCAAGTGCGAACGTGAGCAATTTCGCGCTCAAAGTATGCACAAACAGTTCCGGCCGCTGAAGCAATCCATTCTCCAGGTTCTCGATCCCGGCAAAAACGCTGCCGTCGGGAAGCCCTCCCGAGACGTCAATCGAAGCGCCATTCTCGAATTCCCGCCAACGACCGACCGCATCAAAATTCTCGAGCGCGAAGCCGATTGGATCCATCATATCGTGGCAACTGGCGCACGCCGGATTGGCTCGATGCGCCGCCAGGCGATCGCGCATGGAAAGGTTCGCATCCACCTTGTTTTCCTCGAGCGCCGGCACGTTCGTCGGCGGTGGTGGTGCGGGCGTGCCGATGATGTTTTCGAGCACCCAATTACCCCGAATCACCGGTGAGGTACGCGTCGCATAGGACGTGACCGTGAGAATGCTGCCCTGCCGAAGCAGGCCGCCGCGTTTGTGTTTCGGATCGAGCGACACGCGCCGAAATCGACTGCCGAACACATTGGGAATGTCGTAGTGATGGGCGAGGCGTTCGTTGAGGAAGGTGTAGTCGGACTTCAGCAGGTCCAGGACGCTGCGATCCTCCCGCAAAATGCTTTCAACGAAAAGCTCTGTCTCCTTGCGGAAGGCCTGTCGCAGATTGTCATCAAAGTCCGGGTAGAGTCGCAGGTCGGGCGTGACCGAATCGAGATTGCGCAGATGAAGCCACTGTCCCGCGAAATTTTTGACGAGGCTGATTGATCGGGCATCGGACAACATGCGCCGCACCTGGGTTTCGAGAACCGCGGGATTGCTCAACCTGCCGGCGAGCGCTCGATCAAGCAATTCATCGTCAGGCAGACTGCTCCAAAGGAAAAACGAAAGCCGGCTCGCCAACTCGAGATCGCTGATACGATAGGCATTTTCAGTCACCTCGCTGGCGGGTTCCTTTTCCACTCGAAAAAGAAACGCGGGATTCACGAGAATCGATTCAAGCGCGCTTTCGATCCCGGCTTCAAATCCGCCTTCGCCTGCTCCGGCCCGATAAAACGCCAGCGGTTGTTTCAGATCCGCTTCTGAAATGGAGCGTCGATAGGCCCGCTTCATGAGATTTGTCAGGATTTTGCGGGCGGCGGACGCTTCCTCAGCCGCGCTGTTCGGCCGACTGATGATGATTCGCTCGCGGCTTGGAGTCTGGCCGGCTCCTTTGGCATTGAACGGTCCCGTGATGGAAACCTGATAGACGGCTGGCGACTGGCGCGGGTGGCGATGCAGATTGAAACTGGCCTCGAAGGGTTGCCGTTTGTTCTCGAGCAGGGAAAACGATTTTTGGAGAAAGGTGACGCCCACATTCCGCGGCCCCGCCTTGACGAAAGCCCTCGTTTTCAGGTGCTTGTCCACCTGACTGTGATCGCGCTTACCGGCGGGCTTGATCGTGAAACGCTTTACCAGGGCCCGGTCAATCAGGATTTCCATCTCGTGGGAACCCTGGAGTCCCTCCACATGCTCGTTGCGGTCGCGCGCGAGGCGAACCTCGAACTCGTATTCGCCATCCCGCGGAAACGTGTAGGACAACAATGCGCCACCGCGGGTCCCGATCGGGAGACCGTCAACGTGCTTTTCCTGAGTGACGTCAGCGGCGATGCGAAAGGTGTTACCACCCGGTCTTTTCAGCGGAGTCCCAACGGCCAGGCGACTGATCTTCTGCGCGGCGGAGATATAGCGATCGACCAGGCTCGGGGAAAGCGTGCCCACCGTTACATTGTCAAAGCCATGACTTTCCTCGTCATTGGGAAGCAAAGCCGCCGCATCAATCTCAACCCCGAGCAGGTCGCGAATCGCGTTCTGATATTCCGTCCGGGTCAATCGTCGAAACGTCGCCACGCGGCCGGGATTCGGTTCGGCGGCCGCGCGGGCATCCAGGCTTGCAACCAGTGATGCAGTGACATTTCCGTAAGTCTTTTCATCGGGACGCCGCCGCCGATCAGGGGGTGGCATCTGGCGCGTTTGCAGCCGAGTGACCACCTTCTCCCAGATTTCAGAATTCCAGCCAATCTCCACTCCAAGGATGCTCTCCAAATCAAGCTCCCCTTTCTTCTTCTCGGGACTGTGACAACCGATGCAATAATCGTTGGCCATTTTGATCAACGGCGAATCGACCGCCGGACTCAGAGCCCACAGGCACGAAACTGACACGAGCAGAACCGTAATGGCCAGCGAGGCCGCTGGTCGCCTGTGATGCGAGAGCGTCAGATTCTCTGAGTTGCGATTCATTATGCAGTTAAAACGAGAAATAGCGGGCGATAATGTATCGACAAAAACCAATCGTTTCATCCTTTTTCTTCCGGGCGAATCGGCCGCTTGATGGCGCACAGGGAATTGAGCGACCGGGGCTGGCGAGATTGATTCGGGATTTCGAGCCCCATGATGCCGGGAAGCATTTGCCCTCGGACGTTTAGCCAGTTCAAAAACTCTCGGTGATCTACGGCAGCTTCATTCGGCGGCCACCGGCTTGCTCTTTTTCTTCTTTCGGTTCGTGAGTTCCGCGGCGGACTTGAGCTTCGCTTCGGCGTGCGTCTTGAATTCGGCAAGATTCAGCTGACCATCCCGATCGGTATCGGCACCGCGATGGTGTTGCTCGGCGTGGCCGCCCATGCGGGAAACTTTGCGATATTCCCGGGCGTCGAGTTTTCGGTTGTTGTCGAGGTCGAGTCGCGCAAAACACGATTCAGCGCCCTCGGACAGGATGGCAAACCAGGTTTGCTTCCGCAGCACCGTGGCGAGTTCGACCCGATCCAGAAAGCCGTCGCCGTTCGCGTCGCCCTTTTTGAAATGTTCGTCGCCGTGATGTCGCGCCTGAACATCAAGCGGCAGGTATTCCGCAAGCGTAAGCCGGCCATCCTTGTCTTTATCCGCAATCAGCATGACGCGTTCAATGACCGGCGCGGCATTCGGGAAAATCCGATCCGGACTGGCAGTCACCGTTCTATCCGCCAGCGGATTTGCCGCGATGGATCGAGTGACTGTCGCCAGTAGCAGCGCGAAGATGAATTCGTTTCGTCTCATGGTTTGGTTTCGATGCAGAGCAGTTCTTTCATGGTGCGATGATAGAGGCGGCCCCGGCTGTAACTGGGCGTGTTGCAGGACCAGGTCGCGCCGAACGCTCCGAGGTCATTGAAGGCGACGAGCGCCGATTGGTCGAAGTTCTTCGCCTTGCCATCGATCACCTGAACCTTGCCGCACATGAAGGTGAAGTAGAGGTATTGATTCACGGCGATGGTGTTGCCGTTGAAGCACCACCACCATCCGGTCCGTCCGGACCGTCGATCTTCGGCGACGTCGATTCCCCGACTGTTGACGGTCATGTTGGGGTAGAATGTGTCGCCGTTCTTGCTTGTCTCGCCATCGACCGGCGGGATGGGAAAAGGCATTTCGAGATACTCCACCTTCCCGGTCTCCACATTGATCCTGGCGATGCTGTGCCGCGGGCCGAAGTTCATCATCTTGCCCTGACGCACGCCCTGGAAATCAAAACAGGAGAAATAGACGTAGGGGTAGATGCTGAGGTTGGCGTGCCAGGCGGGGAACACCATAATCGCAGGTTCTTCCTTGCTCAGGTCAACTCCGGATCGGGTGCTGAAAGTTTTGGAGGCTTCGTCGTAGTAAGTCACGGTGACGTCATTGATCCACGAAATGCGTTTCGCTTCGCGGCCATCCTTCGTGTTGAGCACGACGAGGTCCGTGCGCGTTTCATCGAGCCAATAGGAATACCTGGAATCCCAACACTGCGTGACGAGTGACTTGCCCTCAGGCAGGGAATTCCACGTCCAAACCGCCTTTCCAGCATCGGGTCCGTCCACCCGGGTGAGCGTCATTCCGGCCGGCGATTCCGGCGTCCCGTGATGTGCGCCTCGACCGGACAGAACGGCGTGTCCGCCTCCAAGGAATGCGCCCAACACGGGCGTGTTGTAATGCGTCAGCCCCTCCGGAGCGATCCAGAGCGGCTTACCGGTCGTTGCGTCGAAGCCGCGCAGATAATTCCAGGCATCGGCGCGTCGTTTCGGGTCGCCGGGGTCACGCGGCTCCACATTCAGAAGCGTATTGCCGATTTTGATGGGCTCGTACTGCTTGTTAAAAGGCCGGCCCAAGGTCGGCGTCCAGCGCCGCGTCCAAACCTCCTTGCCATCAACGGTCCAACAACCCATCTGTCCGCTGGCGTTCCAAAACCAGACGTAGTTCCCGTCCGTGATGGGCGTCGGACTGCTGCTGTCGCTGAAACCATACGCGTAGATGCTCTTCGCCATCGGATCGCCGGCAAGATCCTTTTGCCAGAGAATCTTGCCGTTGTCGGCCCTGACGCAGTAGAGGACAATGTCGGTTCCCTTCTCCTCCTTCGCATCTGCCGGCAACGGCTTCATCGTGGTCAGGAAGAGGCGGTCTTCCCAAACTGCAATGCCACTCTGACCAGTCTCCGGCAGAGAGATTCGCCAGCGGATGTTCTCATTTTTCTCCGCGCTCCACCGAAGTGGGACAGGCTGCTTAGTGGTGACGGCCCAACTATGGTTCGGTCCGGCGGCCTGCGGCCAGTTGGCTCCGGGGTCGTCCCGAGAGAACGCGAGACGTCCCAACGAGAGGAAGATGACGAGGGATGTCGTGGCGTGGCGGATCATGGGTATTCTGTGGGAGGCTCTGCGATTCAACGGGATTGACGAGTTGCTTCGATTGTTTCCACGACGGCCTTCTTTCACAACGCTCAAATGCAGGCTGGCAATGATGGGCTTCGACCTGTTCGCCGTAGAGTCGATGATCTTCAGCGCGATCGTGAATCTCACAACGTGTCGCGCAAGCCGATTTTGGACAGATCGATCGGGACAAAGCCCAACTTCAACGCTGGCGAATTGGGCTTCAGCAGAAAGTCGCCGTTCGCCGGATCCATGAAGTGGGGATCAGCCGCCAGGCTATGTGCATCAATTCCATCACGCCTCGCCTTGTTGAGCACTGCCCGGCTCAGATTGGGATCTCCGACGCAGCGGTAGTGATCGTGATCTGTCGGGCGGGCACAGAGAGCCGTGGGAAGTTTCCACGCAAATGCGCACTCGGGCGAAGCCCTAATATCACGAATCCGCAGGGTTCGAAGCAGTGGTAGCCGGGGGTAAGCGAAGCGCCACCCCCGGTATCGAAGAAATACAGAATTGCACCCTGAAAGGGTGCCAGCGGTGGTCTTCTGCGACCCCATTCGGGGTCGGATCGAATGGTTTCAAGGACCGGGGGTGTCGCTACGCTCAACCCCCGACAGTGGAACCCTTCGGGTTCCACTGTCGGGGGCTCCGCCCGAATGCACCCGCGAGCAACAGCTCATGCGCGCATCCGCACACTGCCCCCGTACCGGAGCGCGACTGTGTCGGAGACCAGCCGCAGCACGATCGGTAGTCGAGTGGTGTGGGGTGGTGCATTCCAAGGCATTCGTCCGGAAGAGGCTGCTGCGACTGACCTT
>CALBIE010000570.1 GCA_937893495.1 uncultured Verrucomicrobiales bacterium
CAGGCTTATCGTCGGTTGGTGGTTTGCCGTCGTCTTTCATGTTTTGCGCATCGTCCTCATCGATGTTTCTTTTTGAGTGCTTGGCTCCCCGGGTAATTGGATGGCTTCCCTTCCAACACGCCCCTCAAATACGCCCCGGTATGACTCCCCTTCGCCTTCGCAACAGCCTCCGGCGTTCCTTCCGCTACAATATCCCCCCCCGCCCTCTCCGGCTTCGGGACCAAGATCGATAATCCAATCAGCGCATTTGAGCAGTTCCAGGTTGTGCTCAATCACAACCACCGAATGGCCTGCATCTACCAGCCGCTGCAACGCAGCAATCAGCACCCTTACGTCATCGAAGTGCAGGCCAGTGGTAGGTTCATCAAACAGGAACAGAATGCATTCGTCACTACCCCTCGTCGCCGGGGTTGTTGTGCGACGAACGATACCAGCAGACCGCGACACGCCCGTATCGGCCAGATAACTCACCAGTTTCAAACGCTGGCATTCACCACCACTCAATGTGTTGATCGGTTGTCCCAGTCGCAGATAGCCGAGACCGACTTCGACGAGTAGCTTTAACTTCTCAACCGCCTTTTCCGCCGGCCGAGAATTCGTGAAATTATTGAGGAACTTAATCGTCTCCTCCGCCGTGGATTCGAGGACATTGCTGATGCTCCAACCGTTGACTTTTACTTCCCGAATGTGGGTTCGATACCGTTTTCCGTCACAATCCGGACAACGAATAAACACATCGCTGAGGAATTGCATTTCGATTTTCTCGAATCCGGCGCCTCGGCAGGTTTCGCACTGACCTGCGACGGAATTGAAACTGAATGAGCTCGCGTTCAACCCGCGTTCGCGGGCCGCATCGGACCGGGCAAACACCTCCCTGATGTCATCAAACGCGCCGATGTAAACGACCGGATTGGAACGGGGGGTTTTTCCCAATTGCGACTGATCGACGAGAACGACGCGAGTGGTCATTTCCCAACCGGTCAAATCCGTGGAATGAGTATCGCTCGAAACGGCTTCGCCATCCGCATTCGTTTCAGAATCCATGCGGTCCGATGCCTTCACCGTTTCGCCGGTATTCCCGATCTTCGCCAGTAAAGCCGGCACCAATTCATCGCGAATCAACGTCGATTTACCGGACCCGCTGACACCGGATACACAAACGAGTCGCCCAAGCGGAATCGTCAGCGTGATGTTCTTCAAATTATTCCGATTCGCATTGGTCATTCGTAATCGCAGCGTCTCACCGTCCACCGGGCGGCGCCTGGGAATCTCGATGCGTCGCCGCCCGGAAAGGTACTGCCCTGTCAATGAGCGTCGGGACTTCAGCAAGGCTTTGCCGGTTCCCTGAAACACCAATTCTCCCCCGCTTTCACCATGACCGGGACCGAGATCGATGATTTGATCCGCCGCGCGCATCACGTCCGGTTCATGCTCGACCACTACCACGGTATTTCCGATTTCACGCAGACGACGCATCACGTTGATCAATCGCTCGGTATCGCGCGGATGCAGACCGACACTCGGTTCATCCAGGATATAGAGTGTGTTGACCAGGCGCGTGCCCAGGCATGACGTGAGACTGACCCGCTCCGTTTCGCCACCGGAGAGCGTTCGCATCGGGCGATTCAGCGTAAGATAACCCAGGCCGACTTCGCTCAGGTAACCCAACCGGGCGCGAACTTCATTCAAGGCGATATTAATCGGATCGTTTTTACGCGACTGCCGGCTGTCGGACGCCAACCGTTGAATCGTCGCCAAAGCCTGATCGATCGGCAGAAGGTAAAAGTCCGCGAGCGAGATTCGTGATTCGTCGGGGAGTTGAAACTGAAGCGCCTCCGGTTGCAGCCGTTTGCCCTGGCAACTCGGACACGTGGAATACGCGCGATACCGCGAGAGCATCACCCGCACATGCATCTTGTACGATTTGCTTTCGAGCCAGCGAAAATAGCCTTTCACTCCATACCAGGCCTGCGGCCATTCGTGTTCCTCATCAATCCCGTAGTCGGGATCGCCATCAATCACCCAGCCCTGAACTTCCGGGCTCAGTTCGCGGAACGGGACGTTCATCGGGATCTTTCGCGCCCGACAGAACTTCGCCAGATCGGACTGAGACGCCGCGCTGAATCCGCTCCGCCACGGTTTAATCGCGACTTCTTTCAACGACAGCGACCGATCCGGAATCGCGAGTTGATAATCGATTGTGATGATGCGCCCAAAACCCTTGCACTCCGGGCAGGCGCCAATGGGATGATTAAAACTGAACAGCGAGGGAGTCCCTTCACGGTATTCCAGATCACATTCCGCGCAGTGGAAATGATTGGAAAAGAGCCTGCCGTTTCGCCCCTCGGCATTCGAGTCTTCGCCCTTCGGCGGATAAATCGCCAGGCACCCTTTCCCGAAGTGATAAGCCTGTTCGCAGGCTTCAATAAATCGAGAGCGCTTTCGCGGTTCAAGTTTGAGTCGATCCTGAACAACCGTCAGTCCGTCCGGATGCCTGCGGCCCTTGCTTAACCTTTTCTCGTATTCCTCGATACGGATGGCTTCCCCTTTCAGCAAAACTCGCTGGTATCCCTGCCTGGCAATCAGTTTCAATGATTCCGCCAGCGAGAGTTTGCGAGAAAGCGGCAAATCAAACGTCACCAGAACTTCCGGACGGTCATTCGATTTTTCTGCCAAAGTCTCCCAGATGGATTGAGGCGTGTCTTTGCGGACTTCGCGCTGACAACTTTTGCAATACAAACGCGAGAGATGCGGCCACAACACTTTCATGTAGTCGCAAATCTCCGTCATCGTGCCAACCGTCGAACGCGTCGTGCGCACGCTGTTGCGTTGTTCGATGGCGATTGCGGGAGGAATCCCTTCAATACGATCCACTCGCGGCTTATCCATCCGATCGAAGAACTGCCGGGCATAGGGAGAGAAGGTCTCGATATACCGTCGTTGTCCCTCGGCATAGAGCGTATCGAACGCAAACGAACTCTTGCCGGAACCGCTCAGACCCGTCACGACAATGAGTTTACCCAGTGGCAGATCGAGATCGAATCCCTTGAGGTTATTCTGCCGCACCCCGCGCAATCGGATGCAATTGTCATTTGGTTTGGACGCCACGCGCGCGAAAAGTATCGGCGACTCGCGAAAGTGACAAGCGTCGCACCATTGAAACTCGAAGGACTGAACTGGCAGAAAAGAAAAGCGCCGGAACCAATCGGCTCCGGCGCTCAGGAGGAACCGCGATTAAAACCCTAACCCGCTTCGTTGGCGGCGAGTCGTTTGTAAATCATCCGACAGTCACCACTCATGCCCCTGACCTCAACGTGGTAGGTGGCGACGGCTTCCCGCATGAAGGTAATGCAAATCGTCTTGTTTCTTGCCCGTTGTTGGGTCTCATCCTGTTGCGCTTTCATAGGCTGTGGCGGTAAACTCAATTGTCACGAATGCAAAAGCTAGCGCCGTGCCATTCCAGGATATTTACCTGCCATTTGGTTCAATTATCGCATTTTAATAAGATTTGTGGTGATTTTCAGGCGATTTCAGCGAATCCGATCTTCATCAAGGGGCCTCGTCATCTGCCTGAAGATCAGTCCCGTCATTCCACCTAATCCCGATTCTCTCCTCTACCAAGCGCCAAACTCAGCAGCGGGTGGAGTTCAGAAATTTCCCTATTTCGCAAGTTCAGCAATGTGTTTTCTTTGTGGGTAACCAATTGACCGATCGGTGCCGACTCAACTGAATCGATGCTCCCGAGGATAACCACGGGATTCCGAGTGAGCGATTCGGTACACGACAGTCGATAATGGACGATATCAGCGGGTATTTACGCGAACCAACACCTATGAAGAACATATTATTAGTAGAAGACGACGACTGCCTGCGAGAGTCGTTGAGAGATCGTCTGACGATATCGGGATACCCGGTCACCTGCGCCGCCAACGGTACCGAGGCAATCAAGGCCACTGATACCCAGTCATTCGATCTGGTTGCCACCGATATTTTCATGCCCCAAAAAGGCGGCCTGGCAGTAATCATGCACGTTCGCTCTCACCTGATGCCCTGCAAAGTCCTCGCCTTTTCCGGTGGCGGAAACTTGCTTAAAGCAGATGACTATCTGGAGACGGCCAAAGAAATGAGGGTCGATGCGACACTCAAGAAGCCATTTACCTGCGACGAATTTCTTACGGCCATTCGTGAAGTTTTGGAATAGTGCCGTCACGGCAATTTGCCGGCGAAATAACGTGCCCGCTGATAGTAACAGAAGCCAACTACACTCCCCCCCAATTCCATCCGCACCGGATTGGACAAGCCTGGACAAGACTCTGCTGATGACAGAGAACCGGAACTTGCAACTGATCATTCCTGAAAAGCACTTGCGACACATTCGATCTCAGTTAGCTGGACGAAAGCAGTCAATCCGTCCATCGTCTGCCTCGCCTACGAGAAATGAATAGCAAACGGGAATTGTCGGCGTTGTTCATCTATTTCGTTCTTGCAATCGGGCCCGGTTGGTCGGCGTCCATTGCACGGATTTGGAATGAGCAACTCCTTTCCGCCATTCGCCTCGACTTCCCCAATCCGCCGGTGCATGCGCGGAACCTGTTTCACACGTCCGTCGCCATGTGGGACGCCTGGGCCTGTTATGACACCAACGCAGTCGGCTATCTCCACCGCGAACTGGCGACTGCCGCGGATATCGCGGCCGCGCGGCGGGAAGCCATCAGCTACGCGGCCTATCGCGTTTTGCATCATCGCTACTCCCTCTCGGTTGCCTCCAATGTCACGCACCTCGCGCTGACGAACCAGATGATCGCTTTGAACTACGACCCGGTCGTTACCACGACGAATGGCAACACTCCGGCGGCAGTTGGAAATCGGGTCGCCGCTACCGTCCTCGCGTTCGCCGCGACGGATGGCTCGAACGAAACGATCAATTACACCGATGCGACCTATGCCCCGGTCAACATCCCGCTGATTCTTGCCCAACCCGGCACGACGATGTACCAACCGAATCGGTGGCAACCGCTGGCATTTGAGTTTGCCGTCACTCAAAACGGCCTCATCGCCAGTAAGGTCCAGGTCTATGTCGGCTCGCATTGGGGACCGGTCCGCCCTTTCGCCATGGAGCTGACGCCGGGGAATGCCGTTTATCTTGATCCCGGTCCGCCACCCCATCTCGGCACAATCACTGACGCGGCTTTCAAAGATGGCAATGTGACCGTCATACGGCGCTCCAGCAACCTGGACCCAGCCAGCGGAGAGATGATCGATATCTCACCGGCTTCGCGCGGCAACAATCCCCTGGGCACGATGGACGGTCAGGGTTACCCGACCAATCCGGTCACGGGCCAATCCTACCCGCCCCACGTTGTGCCGCATGGCGATTACGGACGCGTCGTCGCGGAATTCTGGGCGGATGGACCGCATTCGGAAACTCCGCCCGGACACTGGAACGTGCTCGCCAACTACGTGGCGGATCAGCCGGGGTTCACCCGGCAATTGGGTGGCATCGGCCCATCGCTTGATGAACTTGCATGGGACGTGAAAATTTACTTCGCCCTCAATGCCGCCGTGCATGACGCTGCCGTGGCCGCCTGGGGAGCCAAACGCAAATACGATTATGTCCGCCCTATCAGCAGCATTCGTTACATGGCTGGTCGCGGTCAGTCGAGCGATCCAGGCGGTGCCGCGTATCACCCCAACGGTCTTCCACTCGTCCCGGGTTTGATCGAACTGGTCACCGCGCAAACCGCCGCCACCGGGCAACGGCACGAGGGATTGACGCCAGGAAAAATGGCAATCTTCGCCTGGGGTGGCGAGCCGACTCAACCCGCCAATCAGTTCACCGGCTCCAAATGGATTCACGCGGAAAGCTGGCTGCCCTATCAACGCAACACGTTTGTTACCCCCGCGTTCGCCGGCTACACGTCCGGCCATAGCACGTTCAGCCGCGCGGCGGCGGAGGTTCTCACTCGGGCCACAGGCAGCGCGTATTTCCCCGGAGGACTTGGCACCTTTACCGCCACCAACAATGCCTACCTCCAATTCGAACTCGGCCCCAGCGTCAATGTCGTGCTGCAATGGGCGACCTATTACGACGCGGCGGACGAGGCGGGCATCTCCAGACTCTACGGCGGCATCCATGTCCCGGCCGATGACTTCAAAGGCCGCATCAGCGGATCGCAGTGCGGCATCAAGGTCTGGGATCTCGCCATCAAATACTTCGACGGGTCGGTCCTCGGCAACGCGCCATCGGTCAGTCTGACCACCACCAACGGCCCCGGTTATCAACTCCACTGGAAGGGCCGGCGCGGGCTGTATTACAACGTTCAGACCAGCACCAATCTGAGCCGGTTCGATCCGACTGGAACCACCCTTTGGTGTGAAGAACCGGATTTTATGTTTTCATACCCGACCAACACTCCTCAAGCCCTGTTCTTCCGTATCCGGCAATCGCCGACGAATTCACCGTAGATTCCCTGATTGAATCCCGGGGCCGAACCGTAATCCCCGGGGGGACCACGATGGCCAGTCCGGCTCGGACCGGCCCGCGTGTCGTATTGGGCGGCCCGCCCGATGCGGTTGGGCGCTCATCGACCTGTTCCCGTTCGAATCGTCCTGGTTTTCCGCGTGCATACCGATCAATCCGGCGAGCCGCCGGATTGGACAGCCGGGCCGGCTGTGGTCCCCAACGAAAAGCGCCGGACCAAACAGGGTCCGGCGCGAGCTATACGATTTACTGAGAGTCTTCGGTTCAGATGGTCGGCACTTCCGAACCGTCCGCCGCGTCGGCGTCGGACTCGGTGGTGGTAACGGTCACCGTCGTGGTATCGGTGGTGGTGGTGACTGCCGAATTCGCCGGGATGGTCACGCTTCCGCCGGCCGCCAGGCGCACATACGTGATGTATTGTCCGGCATAAAACTCGGCTTTCCGGCCCTGAACTCCGGTCATCGGCACCACGGCGGCCTGGTCGGCCGTCACGGTGATGGAACCATCCGCATTGCGGGTGGCGCGAACACCGCTCTCGTTGTAGGCCATGCGGCGCTTGAGTCCTTCGCCGAGCTTGTCCATCTCCGGGCTCAGGAACGGGAAGTTGTAGAAGGCTTCATACTTGTCGGCCACCTTGTCGAGCAGGTCACCCAGGAGCGTGTTGCCCCGGCCGTTGTAGTCCCGGAGATTGGGCTGGTGAAACATCTGCGGGCTCACATCCCCCTTCAACAGGGCGCGGAGCAACAAATCGCTCTGGTCGTCCAGGATTTCCGAGTAGGTCAGGTTGCGACCCCAGTAGTTGGAATAAAGGGCGTTGTATTCCGCTTCCCACTGCGCCGGTGTGCTCACGTTGTAGAACAGGTTGTTGGCGTGGCGGGGAATCATCAACACACCCGGAACGTGCCAGTTGGGGATGCCGACGTTCGGGCTGGTCGGGCGATGGTGCGGGATGGACATATCCGTCACGAGGTAGCGGATTCCCGCATCGTAGGCGGCGTTCATGAACTGCGGATTCTCCAGCCCGGTGATGTTCGGCGTGACCATGTTCAGCGTCTTGAAGCGCTTCAGCTTCAGTTCCGCGGCGCTCTGGTTGTTCTTCACGATTTCCGGCAACGACTGGTCGTAGGTGAACTGGTCGAGATAAGGATGGCTGTAGGTGTGGCTGATCCACTTGAAAGCGCTTTGCGTCTTCCTGGCGTAGGGCGTCAGGTCATCGGGAGCATACAGACCAGAGGTGCCGAAACCGTTGAAGGCCATGTCATAGCGGAAGTTCTTGCCGGAGACACGATTGCGGAAATTCTTCTGCCAGACCAGGGTTGCCTTCCAGTCCGCGGCCGTCTGCCGGTATTCGCCACCGGTGTAGATGTCATCCGCGAGGAACACATCATCAATCTGCGCGCTCAGGTAGGTGTGGCGTTCGCCCAGGAACACGCCCCGGTTCACCCAGTTGACCAGGCCATGATACAGAACGGTGGAAGGAATCGACCACGTGGCGCTGTCGAAGGTCATCGTCAGCACTTCGCGTCCGTCGGGGTAAACCTTCGAGGCCATCAACGCATTGCCTTCGCCATCCTGCAGCCATACGGTCGTATTCGCATCAAACGGGGTGGCCAGAAAAGCCCAGACATTGCTGATGGAATAGGAGTTGGTCGTGTTGAGGTAAACAAATCCCTGCGCCCCAGCGGCCGTCCAGGTCGCACTGACCGGGGTGTCAAAAGTATCCACCGCGCTGTGGGGCCAGTTGAAACCAAATTCGGGTGTCGGGTAGGCATACCAGTTGACGCGGCGAACGCCGTAGGCGGCTTCATATTGGTTCAAGGCGTTCCATTCGTCGGGCGACAAGGCACTCTGCCAGGTCGAACCCCCGTCCGGGCTGTAGCTCAAGGATGCCGTGGTCAGGATCACACCGGAGTAGTAGCCCCGGGTGCCATCGCTCAAAGCCGCGGCAGTCAAAGTATTCGGAGCGTCCGCAGCGAAATGCACACGGTAGGCTGTGCCGAGAAAGTCGAGCGCCTCCTGAATCGGCGCCAGGGTGTAGTCGTTGGTCTGCGCGGCCACCACCAGCACGGCGAGGTCCACCGACTTGCCGGCGACCTGAGCATTAGCGACGTTACCGGACAGCGCAACGGCCAACCCGGCCAGCACACCCGCCATCCAGGTGCATGCCTGCTTGCGGAGCGAACGGGCATCCCCCGTCACTCCACGAACTTCAATGTTGTATTGCGAATCCGCCTCGCGGGAGAAGGTCAGGGTGACCGTTCGGTTCCTCGAAGCAGGGCGATTGGTTTTAGAATCTGTTTTCATATCTCGTATAGCTGTAAACAGATTACGCCAGAACCCCTTTCCAACAATCAGGGCACCTCCCCCATCGTGCTCTCAGGGAACCCCCTAAGGGCGTGGCTTTTTGGCCCTGATGATCAGGGCGAAACCGCTCGGTTACGCCGCTTTACTTGCGCCTTGAAACTACCTATCCTGCGGGCTGCAAATCGGTCTAACATGTTGACAACAAGGCAATTAAGCGTGCGAACGCCTCCCGGGAAATGATTCGGGCCGTGAATTCTACTTCCGGCCTCGCAATCCTGGCACATCGGGCGTTTGGAGTGTGTCTTGCGCAGATCGCCTTTGCCTCGCTGTTCGCCGCGCCGAAGTTCTGTGTCAACTACTCGCTCCATCCCAATCTGGAGGAATTGAAGCATTACGACATTTCGATTCTGAACCCCTCCGCAAAGGTCGATGTCCATTCGCTCCTGCGAAGTGCACACCGGCCCTTTGCCTATCTCAGCGTGGTGGAAGTGGCGCCCGATGCCCCGTATCGCAAGGAACTCGCCACCCGAGGAATTCCCATGCTCGGCAAAAACAAGGAGTGGAACAGCGATTTTGCCGACATCTCAAATCCCGCGTGGACGATATTTGTCGTGGATTACCTGGCGGCGGAAGCGATCAAGAAGGGTTACCGGGGTTTCTTTCTCGATACCGTTGACAGCGTCGAACTCATCGAACGCGCCCATCCCCAGGGCGGCACTCGTTATCGCGATGGCATGGTCGCTCTCATCAAGACGCTCAAGCGGAAGTATCCCCGGATGCCGATCATCATGAACCGCGGATTCCCGATTCTTCCGGACCTGGCGGAAACCATCGATGGCGTCCTGGTCGAATCACTTCTGCGCAAGTATGACTTCGCCACAAAATCATACATTGCCGTGGAACCGAGTGGCACCGAATGGTTGCTGGGAATCCTGAACAAGATTAAACAAACCAAGCTTGATATTTATATCGTTGATTACGTTGATCCGTCTGATCGAACCACCGCGATGGAAACCGCAAAGCGGATCGAGGCGCTCGGTTTTCTGCCGTTCGTCAGCACGGTGGGCCTCGATGGAAAATTCCTCAATCAACCCCTTCCCGACTTCTCCACGCCATCGGGAGCCCGAGAGTATCCGCGCAAGATCATGGCGCTGATTGGAAACGACGACAAACGAGTAGAATTCCGGGTTCGTTGGCCGACCGACAGCGATGCCTCCCGATTGCTGCAGGCACCGCTGGAGTGGATCGGGTATCAACTCTCCTTCGTCAACCTCTGGGAAACCAATCCGCCACCGCAACTGGGTGATGATTATTTGGGCGTCATCATGGACCGACCCATCCAAATTCCGCCGGCGAAGGAATCGGCCATCGCGGACTGGCTCATCGCTCAAAAAAAGGCCGGAAAGAAAATTCTCTTTTTTGGTGAACTGAAATTTCAAGATCCTTCGGTCCGGCAGCGAGTCATCGATGCGTTTGGAATGCGCGGAACCGGGCGCTTTGTTGAAGGGTTGAAAGATTTGAAAATCACTCATTCGTCACCGCAGATGAGTTTTGAAACAAGCGTGATACCGCGCCGCGCCGGATTCGAGAATCTGCAGGCTCCGGCCAACGCAGAGGTGTTACTGACAGCTTCGGCACAAGGGGCCTCGGACGGAAAGACTTACGAGTATCAACCAATTTTCATCGCGGATTGGGGGGGCGCCCTGCTGGATCCGTACGTCTTTTTCATGCGCCC
>CALBIE010000571.1 GCA_937893495.1 uncultured Verrucomicrobiales bacterium
AATGTCTGGCGGTTTTCGTTTGATCGGGAGACGGGGGAGCTTTGGGCGGCGGATGTCGGACAACGAAGGACCGAAGAAGTCAATCTCGTGCGAAAGGGCGGGAACTACGGTTGGAACCGGTACGAGGCCAACGATGACTTTGCGAAACAGACGAAGCTGGCGATCGACCGCCACGACAAACCGGTCGCCTGGTATGGCCATGAGTGGGGTGGCTCGATTACCGGCGGCAACGTGTATCGAGGCAAAAAGTTCCCAGCGCTGAATGGATCCTATTTTTTCGGAGATTACATGTCCGGTAATCTTTGGCGGACCATTAAAGACACGACCGGAAAATATCAAACAGAATTGGCGCGAAGAACAGGCCGCAGCATCGCATCGTTTGGGGAAGACGACGATGGAGAGGTTTTTCTGTTGAGTTTTGACGGCGGAATCTACCGGATTGTACCAAGCGATAAACCGGAAGATACGTTCAAAGACTGGCCTGTGAAACTATCGGAAACCGGACTGTTCACCTCGCTCACGAAACCAACGCCAGAGGAGCACTTGATCGCTTATGAAGTCAACGCACCGTTCTGGTCGGACAACGCGGAGAAGAGTCGATTTTTCGCGCTGCCCGAGGGGAAATCGCTGGGATTCCGATCGAAAGGCAGTTGGGAGATTCCGGTTGGTGCGACCATCGTGAAGAATTTCAAAATCACGATCGAGCGCAAAAAGCGGATCCTTGAAACACGCTTGATCAAGCGGACCGACGATGGGTGGGAGGCTGCCACGTACGTGTGGGACAGAAACGGCAAGGATGCGGTACTGGTGCCCAATGGAAAACAGGTTGAGATCGGGGGACTGCGGACCCGGCAATCATGGCATGCCCCCTCGTCCTCGGAATGCGCCAGTTGCCATGTCGATGCCGCAGGTTATGTGTTGGGGCTCAGCACGGCTCAACTCAATCGTGATTCGGCCGACGGGAAATCAAACCAGATCCAGGATTGGGTTCGAAAAGGGATCGTGGATTTGCCAACGAACGTGAATCTGGAAACCGCGAATCAGTTTTGTTCACCCTACGATGAGGATGCTGAACTGGAAGCGCGTGCTCGTGTTTGGCTGGACGTGAACTGTGCGATGTGCCATCAACCCAAAGGTCCTGGAAACGCGAGCATTGACTTGCGTTACGCGACGTCACTTGAAGGGACAAAAACGATAGATGTTCGGCCGGCGCAGGGTGATCTGGGAATTGTCGACGCCAAATTGATTGCGCCAGGTCACCCGGAACGATCATTGATGTTACATCGAATCGAAACGCTCAATGAAGGTCGGATGCCAATTATCGGTAGCAATCTGATCGATGAGAAAGCAGTCAAACTGCTGAACGAATGGATTCGGGCAATGCGATAGGCCTTTCGTAATTCTACACCAAAAAAAACAAGTTATGCCCGCCTCTGAAATCACCATTCACAATGTTCGCGCAGCACAGCCGTTAATCGCCGGACACGTGTCTCCCGCTCCCTTGATTCGCTCGTATGCCCTCGAAAAGGCGCTGGGCCTGCCCGAGGAGCGACGGGTTTGGTTGAAGGACTACGGCTGGACCCCGGTCGGCTCGTTCAAGCTGCTCGGGGCGCTCAACTGGATGGCCGGCAATCTGGCCCGCATCGGCGACCGACCGGTGGCGGCGCATTCATCCGGCAATTTCGCTGCGGGAATTTCCTTCGCCGGCATGCGCTTCCAGAAACGCGTCATCATCGTCATGCCCGACACGGCACCGAAGCTGAAGTTCGACCTGACGCGGTCCTTTGGCGCCGAGATTCGCACTTACAATATCGCGCGGGATCACGAGACGGGCGAGCGCGACCGGTTGACCCGGGAAATCGCGGAGACCGAAGGCGCGGTGCAGGCCTCGCCCTACAACGATCCGCACGTCATTGCCGGCAACGGCGTGGGCGGACTGGAGATTGTGAACGAGTTGAAGCGTCAGGGCCGGCAGGTTTCCCACTTTCTTTGTCAAGTGAGCGGCGGCGGAATCATGGCCGGTCATGCGCTGGCAATCGCCGATGGCTTTCCCGAAGCGAAGATCATCGGTGTGGAGCCAGACGGGGCCAACGATTTTTGCCAATCGCTGGCGGCCGGCAAAAGGGTTCGCCTTGAACGACCCAAGAGTATTTGCGACGGGTTACTTTCGTATGACGTGGGGGAGCACAACTGGCCAATATTACGGCGGCACGTTTCCACCGCTGTGGCCGTTCCCGATCGCGGCACGCAGCAGGCGATGAAGTGGTTGTATGAGAATCACGGACTGCGGACCGAACCGTCGGGCGCAATCACGACCGCCGCCGTGCTGAGTGGCACCGTGAAACTCGATGGCGAGGGGGACATCGTCCTCGTCCTGAGCGGACGTAACGCGGACGAGCAGTCTTTTCGCGACTGGATTGCCGCAGTTTGATGGCACCTCCGGCTATTTCGCGACCATCGGTAGCCAGAGTCCCGTTGGGCGGCCAGAAACTGCGGAAGCCGGATTAAGTGAAGCTGCCGAACTAAGGGTCTGACTGAATACATCCTTGAATCCGAACTCCGTGAATCTGTCCGGCAGGGAAATGGCCTGATTCGCACGGCGGGGATACACGTTTCCGACGAGGT
>CALBIE010000572.1 GCA_937893495.1 uncultured Verrucomicrobiales bacterium
TGAAATCCAGCCATTTCGGTCATTCCCATCCCCCAGTCCGCCAAGTCGGGTTAGTGCTCCCACCCGGGGCACCACTCGAATGCGCCCGCCGGCATTGCCAAACGCGAACCGTAATCAAATCCGGCTGCACCGCGCTATTTCTTCGGTGCCGCTTTCTTCTTTTTCGCCGATTCCTCGCGAGCTTTTTGCATCGGGTTCTTCGTTTTGGGTGGCTTTTGCAGGCGAAACGTCTTTTCCATCGGCAGTCGTGGAAAACGATTGTTGTGCCGGTCAACATCGGCAATTTCATCGCGCGGATCCAGGAGCACACTTTTGATTTCCTTTCGCGACAGAATCAGTTTTGAGATCTGCCGGCTTCCAAGGCGCCAGACTTCCGCCGGCAGTTGAAGATTCTGTTTGGTTCCATCCGCGTATTCAATCTCGAGCGGGAGAGGCATGATGACGCCGCCGAGGTTTTGAAAATCAATCACGTAGAAGTGTCCCTTCGTTTTGAGCAGTTCTTTCTCGTCCGGTTTCAGGCCTTTCAACAATTTTTCGTAAGCAACCTTATCGCCGGGCAAAACGGCCAGTTCGTCATACTTGTCGTAGAAATCCTTGAGGTCCGGAGAACGGTCCACAAGTTTCTTGATTTTCTCATTACGCTTGCGAATCAGCGGAGGGATTTGCTCGTCACGCTTTTTTCGGGCGCGGGCCTTGTCGATTTCCGGATCACGCGTCTCCAGCGTGTACCGCGTGACATTCTCGATGGCGATATCCACATGGTCGGTGGAGTAGAACCAACCGCGCCAGAACCAATCAAGATCACGACCCGAGGCGTCCTCCATCGTGCGGAAGAAATCATATGGAGTCGGCCGCTTGAACATCCAGCGCCGCGCGTATTGCTTGAAGGCGAAGTCGAAGTTTTCGCGCCCAAGAATGGTTTCACGCAGAATGTTCAGGGCGAGCGTCGGCTTGGCGTAGGCGGTGTATCCCCCGGAAATCAACGAGTCCGCCGTGGTCATGATGGGCATCTTGTTGGCGCGCTGCAGATACGTGTAGAACGCCGCGCGGCGTTGCGGTTCGACAATGGAGGACGGAAACTGGTTGTCCCATTCTTCTTCGGCCAGCAATTCAACAAACGTGTTCAACCCCTCGTCCATCCAACGCCAGCGCCGTTCGTCGGAATTGACGACCATGGGAAACCAGTTGTGACCGACCTCGTGAATGATCACGCCGATCAGCCCGTATTTAGTTTTTTCCGAATAGGTCCCGTCCGTCTCCGGGCGCGGGTTTTGAAACGTGATCATCGGATATTCCATCCCGGGAATCGGACCGTTCACCGAGATCATGACTGGATAGGGAAAGTTGAAGGTGTGTTTTGAATACGTCTTGACCGTGTGGATGACGGCGGGCGTCGAGTATTTGCTCCACAGCGGCTCGCCCTCCTTTGGCCAGAAGGACATGGCCATGACCGTGCGATTGCCGAGTTTGAATCCCTGGGCGTCCCACAGAAACTTGCGTGAACTGGCGAACGCGAAATCCCGCACGCGACTGGCCTTGTAAACCCAGGTCTTTTTACCGGCGGGTTTGGTTGACTCGTTCTTGATCGCTTCCTCCTTCGTGACGATGAGGATCGGCTTCTTCGCCGTCGCCGCCTCTTTGAGGCGTTTTCGTTGTAGCTCGGTCAGAACCTTTGCCGGATTCTGCAATTCGCCCGTGGCCGCGACGATGTGATCATCCGGTACGGTCAGGTGTACTTCGAAGTTCCCGAACTCGACGGTGAACTCGCTGCCCAGCGTCTGCTTGTTCTGCCAGCCATGGACATCCGTGTAGGCGCACATGCGGGGATACCACTGCGCGATGGCGTAGAGGCAGTTTTTGTCCTTCTCGAAATACTCGTAGCCGCCCCGCACCCGCAGCGCTTTGGCGTCCGTAACCCGGTAGTTCCAGTCGATGCTGAAAGTGAACTTCTGTTTGGGCCTGAGCGGCTTGCGCAAATCCAGGCGCAGCATGGTGTGAACCAACGTATGGCGGAGCGGATTGCCATCGGCACCGCGCACCGCCGTGATTTTCATGCCGCCCTGGAAACCGTCGCGGAAGAGGACACCCTTCAGGCCCTGATAGCTGAGGCCGGGCATGTCCGGCGCGGTCTGAGAGAGCCAATCATGCGAATCGGATTCGTAGCGATTCTGGTCGAGCTGCATCCAGAGGTAGGTGAGATCATCCGGCGAATTGTTGTGGTAGGTAATCGTCGCTTTCCCGGTCAGCGCCTGTTTTTCGTCATCGAGTTCAGCCGCGATAACGTAGTCAGCCTGCTGTTGCCAGTACTCCCGACCGGGTGTGCCGGACGGCCGCCGGAGGTTATTGGGCGTCGGCCAAATCTCGTCGAGTTGCTTGAAATAATCGGTCGGCTTCTCGTCTGCCGCGGGGGCGGCCAGCCCGATTGCGAACAGGAACAACAAGGCCAGGTGCCAGGGACAACGATGTCGGGAATTCATGCCCTGATCCCGTCAGTGAACGCGGCTTTTGGCAATGCAAAACATTTGGCGGCTCTTGAAATCAGTCGGATGTTGATGGCCCCTCCATAAAGTAGGAGCCGACGTAAGGAGGCTCAGATCTTGATCGTGTTTCCGAAAGAGCATGAGCCTCGTCACCTCGGTTGCTACGAGGAAAAGAGATCTTGAACGGGGCCTGACATCACCGGGGCGTTCGCTCAATTACATACCGTCCGCCGCGCGGCGGGAGTTCGAAGCGCAGCATTGTTTGTCCGTTCACTGTGACCGGACGCACGGGAATCAGACTACCGTTTTCAGGCTGCACCGTGACCTGTTCGGGTTTCCAGTTTGCCGGCAAGGTCGTTTCGATGGTCAACGGTTGATCGTAAAGAGCCGGATCGGTGAGGCAGGCAAATTCGAATGTGAGTTGATTCGGTGCGGCTTCGATCAGCGCCAATTTGGATGCCGCGCGTTCGGTCAGGTATTTGTGGATGTCGGCCATGCCGGCAACCCAGACTACATCCTTGTGTTGATCGACGATATCCAGCACCGAGCGAAAATTCGCCTCACTGCTGCTGAGCCCGGGGCCGATGTAATGGTAATGCACTCGATACCAGAGGCCGCGCTCAATATGCTGCCCGAGCATGCGGCGGAAATTGGCCACGCGATTCCCGTAAACGTCGTCCATGCCGGTTGAATTTCCCAGCGCGTCGAACAGGTGATACTTGTCCAGGTAGTGACGCAACGTGCGGGTCGTCTCCCACTGCGTGCCACCGCCGAGGTTGAGCGCGATAAGTTTGCTTCGGCCGGGAAACAACTTCCAGATGGCCTGTGCCGCGCCGCCGATTTCGGCTTCCATATCGTCGTCACCACGAGCGCCGCGATGATGCGCGGTGTGATTGGCGAATTCCTGATCGGCCTTCGCCGCAATGCTGTCCCATGAGTTGAGATGCAGTTGAAAATTGGATCGTCGGCGACTGCCCGGTTCGTCTTTGCCGGGATTGATCATGAACGTCCCGCGAATCCCGCGTTCTCGCAGCAGGGGGATTACCTTCGTCAAATGAGTCGGGTG
>CALBIE010000573.1 GCA_937893495.1 uncultured Verrucomicrobiales bacterium
CAGCCGCAGCAGCTTCGCGAGACTGGACGGCTGGAATTCACCTCATGCCACCGCGTTTTCCAACGTGCTGCGGCTGGTGCTTCGCACACAGCCGCGCTCCGGCCCATTTGCAATCGGGGGCAGTGCCAAGATGCGCCCTTTCGTGTACGGACCTCAAAACCGTTCTTGCAGCAGGAGGGTTCGCCGTGAACTATGGTGCCCGACCCATGAAAGCAGACTCGTCCCCCTCATCGCCCGTCTCGCGCCGAACCTTCATTCAAACCACCGGCGCGATGACCGCCCTCGGCAGCACGCTCGCCCATTCCGCAAAATCCGACTCGCCACCTCGCCGCCCGTCCTTGATTCGCGATGAGAATCGGGAATCCGGCGCGCGCGACTGGCAACTCACCCGCGTGCGACTCGACGAACGCGCTGGCTTCCGGGCGTCAAACATCGAGGGCTATTGCTCGAAGCAATCTGTTTCCGCCGGCGAATCCATCGACATCATGGTCAGTTCCAATCCCGCGGAAGATTTTGTCATCGAGATTTTCCGGACCGGCTATTACGGCGGACGCGGCGCGCGCCTGATGAAAACGCTGGGACCCTTCAAGGGCGAAACCCAGCCGACGCCAAAACCGACGCGCGGTGATCGGCTTCTGCATGAGTGCAAATGGAAACCCGCCGTCACGCTGACCATCCCGGACAGTTGGCCCAGCGGAGTTTATCTGGGCCGCCTGACGACGCTGAAGGACAAAACCGGTTTCGGGTATTGGCAAAGCTACGTCGTCTTCATCGTGCGCGATAATCGACCGGCAGACATTTGTTTTCAATGCTCGGACAACACGTGGCAGGCCTACAACAAATGGCCGTCCAACTATTCCGTTTACACGCACAAGAAAGGCAATCAGGGACCGTGGGCCGACGTGAGCTTTGATCGACCCTACGCCAAGTACGCGCAGATTTACGAGAACCCCCAGTCCATCGGTTCCGGTGAATGGTTGTGCTTCGAGTTCCCATTCGCCTATTGGCTGGAGCAACACGGTTATGATGTCAGCTATTGCTCCAACTCGGACATGGTGGACCCGGACTACGCCCGCCCGGGTCGCTTCAAGGCGTTCCTCTCCGTCGGACACGACGAGTATTGGGACATTCGGCAATACAACAATGTGGTCAAGCTGCGCGACACGGGCACCAACGTGATGTTCTTCAGCGGCAACTCCGTCTGCTGGGTCACACCCTTGTCCGACAGCACCGACGGCCGGCCGAAAAGGATCATGTTTCGCGGCGGACCTTATGGTGGCGAACACACATATGCCGTGAGCCGGGAAAAAGACAATGGCCCCTTTCCACATCGAGGGCCCGACGAAGGATACCTGATGGGCTCCCGCAATGTGGATCCGGTCAACGGCGGCGGCGACTGGACTTGCGCCAGACCGAATCACTGGATATTTGAAGGCACGGGGATGAAAAAAGGCGAATCCGTGCCAGGCATGATCGGTTGGGAATATCACGGAGATCCGCCCAAGGATATCAAGGGCCTTGAAATTGTCGCGGAGGGAACCGCGCTGCAAGGTGGCGTCAATCCCCAACAGTGGACTTCAACCATTTATCCCGGACCGAAGAAAAACTTTGTCTTTAATGCCTCCACCATCTGGTGGGCCCAGGGACTTTCATCACCTCCCGGTCACATGCTTCCCTGGTCGCACTGGAGTCGCCCCCACGGCCCGGACGATCGCATTCAGCAAATCACCCACAATCTGTTGGCCCGGGCGATGGGGTAGCACAGGCGGCCCGCCTGTCCTGTCGGGCGGCTCGATTTCGAGCGATTGTCTTGACAAATTTTGTCAAGACAATGATTGTTTCTTCGCATTGACGGAGAATGGCAAAACGATTGGCGGCTGGCTGCGTGACTTGCGCGAAGGGCGAGGCTTGCCGCTTCGGACGGTGGCGGCGGCGGCGGACATGGATTCGACGCTGTTGAGCCATATCGAGCGGTGCAGCCGCCTGCCGACGCCCGAACAATCCGCCAAGCTGGCCGCCTATTTCAAGCTTCCCAAAGGGGAGTTTGAAGCGGCCAGGCTGGCCGAGAAGTTCTTTCGCGAAAACCGAGACAATCCGGCCGCCACACGGGCGGCAGAGCTAATTCGCGAACGTGTTTCCGAATATCGTGTGAACAAACGCCAGAATACGGTGAAGAAGGCACCCAACAAGCAGAGGACAAATACGTGAGTAACATTCCATTTCGCCTTGCGGCCGATTTCGTGAACATGCCGCCGGCCTTGGACCGCGGATGTCCCGGACCCGGTGGCAGAATCCGGGTCGATCCAGGCAGATCAAATTGAATCAAGCCATGCACAGCCGGAAAATGAACCACGAAGCGCACGAAGTTTACGAAGACCGGACCAAGGATTCTCCTTCGGCATCCCTTCGTGCTCTTCGTGTCCTTCGTGGTTGAAAGAGAACTGACTCCCGAACCTGCACCTGATGAACCACGAAGCGCACGAAGTTCACGAAGTCGGACCAGAGATTCCTCATTTGGGATCTCTTCGTGTCCTCCGTGCTCTTCGTGGTGAACGAAAAGTGACCTGACATGCCGACGCTGCAATTCAAGGGCAAGGTGTTCGTGCAGAACCACCATCTGGCGGTTCCCTTCCACGAACTCCAGCCGGTGAAGGCCAAGGGGCTGAGCAAGACGCCCAGCCTGCACGACAACGTGATCGTGCAGGGCGACAACCTCGCCGCCCTCAAGGCGCTGCTGCCGACGTATCACGGCAAGGTCAAGTGCATCTACATCGACCCGCCGTACAACACCGGCAATGAGGGCTGGGCCTACAATGACAACGTCAATTCACCGATGCTCCGCGAGTGGCTGGGCCGGACCGTGGACCGCGAGGATTTGACCCGCCACGACAAGTGGTGCTGCCTGATGCTCCCCCGCCTCAAGCTCCTGCGCGAACTGCTCCGCGACGACGGCGCCATCTTCGTCTCCATCGATGACAACGAGGTCCACCGCCTTCGCTGCCTCATGGACGAGGTGTTCGGGGAGGAGAATTTTGTTACCACCGTGATCTGGCAAAAGGTGTTTTCCCCAAAAAACACCGCAAGACATTTTTCGGAAGACCACGACTTCATCCTCGTTTATGCGAGAAACTTGGAAAAATGGGTTCCGAAACTCGTTGAACGGAGTGAAGAAGCAATTAGTCGCTACAAAAACCCGGACGACGATTCGAGAGGAGTCTGGTCCTCAAGTGATTTAACGGCCCGCAATTACTACAGCTTGGGGACGTATGAGGTCACCAGCCCATCCGGAAAGAAATACAAGCCATCGGTAGGCAACTACTTTCGCGTGTCGCCCGACAAGTTTGCAGAGTTGGACGAAGATGGCCGAATCTGGTGGGGGCCGGATCAAGGGAGCATGCCTCGACTGAAACGGTTCTTGTCAGAAGTCAAAAATGGCGTTGTTCCTCAAACCCTTTGGCTCCATACGGATGTTGGACACACTCAGGACGCCAAGAAGGAGATCGTTTCGGTTTTGGAATTTGAAAAGTCGGAAGACGTTTTCAACACGGTAAAACCGACAAGCCTGATTCGGCGCATCCTTCAAGTCGCCAGCGACAAAGATTCCATCATCTTCGACAGCTTCGCGGGTTCCGGCACGACCGCCCATGCCGTGCTCGCGCTGAACAAAGAGGATGGCGGCAACCGTCGCTTCGTGCTGGTCGAGTGCGAGGATTATGCGGACACCATCACCGCTGAGCGCGTCCGCCGCGTCATCAGGGGCGTGCCCACCGCGAAGAACGAGGACTTGAAGAAGGGTCTGGGCGGCACGTTCAGCTATTTCAAGCTGGGCCAACCGATGCGGCAGGAGTCGTTGCTGGACGGCTCGAACCTGCCGGACTACGAGGCATTGGCCGGCTACGTCTTCTTCACCGCCACGGGCGAAGAGTGGAATCCGAAGCGGGCGAAGCGCAAACAGTGGTTCATCGGCGAGAGCCGGTTGTATGACGTGTTTCTCATCTACGAGCCGGAGGTCGAACGGCTCAAGGACATGGCGCTGACACTGGACCTGCTGAAGAAGCTCCCGAGCGTGAGCGGCAAGAACAAGCTCGTCTTCGCGCCCACCAAGTACGTGGACCAGGAGTTTCTGGATCGCTACAGGGTCACGTTCCAACAACTGCCCTTCCAGATCTACAAGGCCGTCGATTCCGTCACCACAAAAGATTCAACCACGAAGGGCACGAAGAACACGAAGGCCGGACCAACAAAGAAATCTTCGTGAACTTCGTGGTTCAACGAGAAACATCAACACAAAGGAAACGACATGAAAGGAAACATCGAGTTTGAGGCGTTGTCCAAAGCGGTCATCGGCTGCGCCATCGAGGTGCATCGGGAGCTGGGACCGGGGTTGTTGGAGTCGGCCTACGAGCAGTGTCTGGCGCACGAACTGCGGTTGAAGGGCATTCCTTTCGAACTGCAGAAAGTGATGCCGGTGGAATACAAGGGCGTCCTGATCGACTGCGGCTACCGGCTGGATCTGCTGGTGGACCGGAGGTTGATCATCGAACTGAAGGCCGTGTCGGCCGTCGAGCCAATCCACGAGGCGCAGATTCTCACCTATTTGAAGCTGGCGAAGATCAAGACGGGTCTGTTGATCAATTTCAACGTGCCGCTGCTGAAAGACGGCATCAAACGGTTTGTCCTGTGATGTACAACCACGAAGTGCACGAAGGACACGAAGAATTTCGGAAGGGGAACTCCTTGTCCCCGCTTCGTGATCTTCGTGTCCTTCGTGGTAGCTAAAATGGTTTTCAAAGAATACCAAAAACGGACGGTGGAAGCGGTTCGGGAGTTCCTCGAAGCGCTGGTGGAGATGTGTGCCAAGGCGGCGAAAGCCCGGGAACTGGATCTTGAGATCGACTGGGTCGGTGAAGCGTGGAAGAAGTGCGAGCCGTCGCATGCGTTCATGCCCCGCAAAAATGGTCTGGGCGAGCCGTTGCCGTCCTATTGCCTCAAGATTCCCACCGGCGGCGGCAAGACCCTGCTGGCCACGAAGGTGGTGGATCTGGTCAACACCCATTACCGGAAGCAACAGCACGGTCTTGTGCTCTGGATCGTCCCGACGACGCAGATTTACAACCAGACGCTCCGGGCGTTGAAGGACCGCGACCATCCCTACCGCCAGATGCTCGACGTGGCGTCGGCGGGGCGGACGTTGATTCTGGAAAAGACCAGCGGCTTCTCACCCAACGACGTGGCGGAAAACCTCTGCGTGCTGCTGCTCATGCTGCCGTCCGCCAACCGCGAGACGAAGGACCAGCTCCGCATGTTCCGCGACAGCGGTGGGTTCGACCGCTTCTTCCCGGCGGACGACGACATTGTGCGTCACAAGGAATTGCTGGCGCGGGTGCCAAATCTCGACACATTCGAGAAGGAAGACGGGTTCTGGGGCCGCCAAATCAAGACGTCGCTGGGCAACACACTCCGCCTGCTTCAGCCGTTGATCATCCTCGACGAAGGACACAAGGCTTACAGTGTGAACGCGAAGGCGACGTTGGAGGGTTTCAACCCCTGCATGATCGTCGAGCTGTCCGCCACGCCGCCCAAGGGCGCGAACGTGCTGGTCGAAATCTTCGGCAAGGAATTGAACGCCGAGGAAATGATCAAGCTGGACCTGCATATCCAGAACCGCGGCGGCACAAGCTGGAAGGACACTTTGCTGGCGAGCATTGAGCACCGTGGCAGATTGGAAGACGAGGCGCGCACACACGAGGCGGACACGGGAGTTTACATCCGGCCTATCTGCCTGATTCAGGTTGAGCGCACGGGCAGGGACCAGCGCAAGGCCGGCGTCGTCCACGCAGAGGATGTGAAAGAGTATCTGCTGACGCACTCGGACATCACCGGGGAACAGATTGCCATCAAGACGAGCCAGAAGGATGAGTTAAAGGACGTGGACGAGGTGGGCGGACTGTTGTCGCGCGAATGCCCGATCCGCTACATCATCACGAAGCAGGCGTTGCAGGAGGGCTGGGACTGTTCGTTTGCCTATGTGCTGACGATCCTGACCAACCCGGGCAGCAAGAGCGCGCTCACGCAACTGGTCGGGCGCATACTGCGCCAGCCCTACGCGAAGAAGACGCCGAACCCGTGGTTGAACGAGAGCTACGTGTTCTGTTTCCAACGCAAGGGCGCGGAATTGCTGAACGAGGTGCGAAAAGGATTCGGATTGGAAGGGCTGGGCGATCTGGAGGGGCGCATCGTGGCGGATACCGGCGAAGCGCCCGCGCCGGGCGTCGAGATGGAGTTTGCGCAACGCGAGAAATTCCGCAAGGCGGCGAAGAACCTCGTGTTGCCGGCATTCATGATTCGCGACGGCAAGGAATGGCGGCTGGTGCACTATGAGGCGGACATTCTCTCCCGCGTGCCATGGGGCGAGGTGGACGTGTCGCCGTTGTTCAACCTGCCGTTGAGCGTCGATGACCGGAAGAACACGGCCATGACCATCGGTCTGCCCGATGACATTCTCTCAAATGACGTTGAGGCAAAGGCTGAGGCGTTACCCGCCGCAGGGGTGGTGGAATTGGACTACGCTTTCGCCGCCAGTCATCTGCTTGACGTGATGCCCAATCCGTGGCGGGGCACGGAACTCGCCCGGAAGGTTTTCGACGCGTTGCTGGAGAAGCACGACCGCAAACGGGTGACGGACAATTTCGTTTTCATTCTTGAGGAACTGCGCAAGCGCCTCGAACAAGAACGCGATGAATTGGCGCAGCGGGTTTTCGCGGACCTTCTGGAGAATGGGACGATGCGCTTCATGGTGGTGACGGATCATCTGGGATTCAACCGGCCGCCGCGAAATGCCACCGCTCCGGCGGGCACGAAACGGGCGAATCGTGAAGATGGCAGCCAGTTCGAACTGGATCTCTTCGGTTTTGTCGGGGAGGACGAATTGAACGGACTGGAAAACAACGTGGCCACCTATCTGGACAAGCAGGAACGGCTCTTTTTCTGGTACCGGAACCGCCCTCGCCGCGACTACTACGTACAGGGCTGGAAACGTCATCGCATTTTCGCCGACTTCATTTTCACGTTGAAACCGGGTGAGACGGGTTCCGACGACGGGTTTCACAAGGTCTTCGTCACCGAGACCAAGGGATTGCACCTGAAGCGGACCGCCGACACAGATTACAAGCGATCCGTTTTTGACATCTGCTCCAGGCATTCTCGCCGGAAGGATTGGGCCGAGTTTGTGCCGGCGATGCGTGGCAAGGTCATGCGGTTCGAGGTTGTGGATGAAGACGAATGGGAGAAACGCCTCAATGGATTGCTCACAGGTTGATCTATTGCCGCGTCAAACTCGGGAAACATCGAAAACAAAGGAAATCACATCATGTCACGATTGAAAAACAAATGGGTGGTCATCACGGGAGCATCGAGCGGATTCGGTGCCGCAGCGGCGGTTGCCTTCGCACGCGAAGGCGCCAATGTGATTCTGGGCGCGCGACGATTGAATCGATTGCAGGAAGTCGCCAAAGCGTCCAGGGCAGCCGGTTCTCCGGCGGCGGAATTTCACGAGCTGGATGTCGCGAACACGGCGAGTGTGAAGGCGTTTGTCGAATGGCTGAAGGGTCTGACGCCGAAGATTGACGTGCTGGTCAATAATGCCGGCGGCGCCAAGGGCATGGAAATGCTCGCCGACGCGCACGAAGAGGACTGGGAGTTCATGTTTCAGACCAACGTGCTCGGCCTGATGCGGGTCACCCAGGCCTGCCTTCCATTGATTGTCTCAAACGAGGGCGCCAGCATCATCAATATCGGTTCGATTGCCGGACGGCAGGCCTATGAACGCGGCGCGGCATACTGCGCGGCCAAGGCGGCCGAACTTTCCATCACCAAAACATTGCGGCTGGAGATCAATGGCACGGGGGTTCGCGTCTGCACCGTGGATCCGGGTTTCGCCAAGACCGAGTTTGCGCTGGTGCGCTTCAAAGGCGACGCCGAGAAGGCCGACAAAGTTTACGATGGCATGAATCCGCTGACCGCCGAAGATGTGGCCGAAACCATCGTGTGGGTGGCCAATCGTCCAGCGCACGTGTGCATCGACGAACTGGTAATCAAGCCCACGGATCAGGCGGCGGTTTACAAGACCTATCGCAGAACCTAACCGAGGTCAGTTGCGTTTTGCGGAATCACGCCGGCGGAAGATGCGATGCCGAAGCCAGTTGACTCGGTGACTGGAAACCCAACTGTCGAGCGCCTGATCGGTTCCGATATCGTGCCCTGCCTTTTCTGATTCAATCCATTTGTGCGTCAAAATTTCCGCACGCTCCGCGAGAAACTCCAGATAGAGCATCGTGCTCGGGCTCGAACCCAGTACAGCCTTGCGGAGCAGGTTTTCAACTCCCGGCTCCAATTCCGCTGTTCGATTGTCCCGTTCTTCGGTCATAATTGCCGCAACAAATCTACGACAGCAGCTTGGATGCCATTTCATCGGTCAGTATTCATTTTCTGGCCAGTTGAACCGCCTCGGCCGTAAGTCGCCTGATTTCGTCAAAGTCTTTCGCCTTCAACAATTCCGGTTTCACCATCCAACTGCCGCCACACGCTACTACAAAGGGCAACTGAAGATAATCATTCAGGTTGCTCGAACTGATTCCGCCCGTGGGAATAAATCGAATGCCGCCATAGGGTCCGCTGAACGCCTTGAGCGTCTTCACTCCGCCAAGTGTTTCGGCGGGGAAAAATTTCACAACGTTGAGCCCATGCTCAAGCGCCATTTCCAAATCGGTTGGACTGGAGACGCCCGGGAAAACCGGCACGTTGTTTTCCTGACACCACGAAACCGTCCGTGGATTGAAACCGGGGGTGACGACGAACTGTGCACCCGCATCAACGGCGGCTTTAGCCTGTTCGGCATTGTGAACCGTGCCGACGCCCAGCAGCAGGTCACGACGCGGGGCCAGTCGGCGGATGATCTCCAGCGCGGCATCGGTGCGCATCGTGATTTCCGCGCACGGCAATCCGCCCGCACACAGCGCGTCCGCCAATGGTTCGGCGTCCTCGGCGGATTCGAGCGCGACGACTGGGACGATTTTGAGAGATTCAATTTTTTCGATCACGAACGGAATTCTTACCGAGGAAACAGTTTCTGGTAAGCCCCAATCGTCTGCCTTGCGGCAGTGGCAGAATCCGGCACGGGAAAACATTCAGCAGAAACGAATTGATCGTAACCCGTCGCCTTCAATGCATCCGCAATCTTTGCGAGATCGAGATGCCCCATGCCGGGCGCGCGACGATTCGAGTCCACGAAATGGACATGCCCGATATAGCCCTTGCCGGCCAGCATCGCAGCAGCCGGATCGGCCTCTTCGATGCACATGTGAAACACGTCAGCGAGCAGTTTGATATTGTCGGTGTCGAGGAATTTGCAAAGTTCCACGCCCTGCTCCACCGTGTTGCAAAGGTTGGTTTCGTAACGATTCAGCGGCTCATAAATCAATGCCACCCCAGCATCCGCGGCAAACGGCCCGAGCTCGTTGAGCCCGGCGCGCAACCAGTCAAACGCCTGTTCGCGGCTCACCTCACCGCCCCAGCGTCCCTGCATCGATCCGATGATTGCCGGCACGCCGAAGTTCGCGCCGTAGGTGATCATATTCCTGATAAAGGCTTTGGCCCGATCGCGCTGCCCCGCATCCGGATCGCAGAGATTCAGTTTGTGTTTCACCATCCCGGTGCCCGTGCCGACCGCGGCGATACCCACCTTGTTGTCCGCCAGCAGTTTCTTGAGCGTGTCCACCGGAACGGCTTCGTGCGAGGGTGCGAATAATTCAATGGCATCAAAGCCAAGTTCGGCCGCGGTTTTGCATCCCTGCTCCACGCCGTCCCAAAGGACAAACGGACCCCCACGCGCTTCTTCCACCAGGCTGACGGTAATTGCTGTTTTAATCATTTTGGAATCTCTGTTTGGTTATTGCACTTCCACGACCGCCTTGATGACGCCCGTCTCGGGTTTCGTAAAACTTTCAAATTCGCCGATTAAGTCATCGAACGACGTCCGATGAGTAATCCAAGGCTTGGTGTTGATCCTGCCTTCCTCGATCAACTTGATGATTCGCGTGAAGTCACGGGACAACGCATTGCGGCTGGCAAGAATATCGAGTTCCCTCCGATGCAATGCAGGCGCGTGGGGAATCTCAATGTTCGCCTGCGTGATGCCGACATAAACGAGGCGGCCCTTGAATGCGCAATAGTTCAATGCGTTGGCCATCGAGCGATTGCTGCCCGTGGCGTCAATCACGACATCCGCGCGCTGCCCGTTCGTGAGTTCCTCAAGTCGCTTGAGTTCGGCTCCATCTCCTCCGGCAAGAATCGTGTCCGACACGCCCATTTTTTCGCGCACAAACTCCAGGCGAGACTCAACCATATCCATGACAATCGTTCTCGCGCCGGAAAGCCGGGCGAATTCCACCGCACTCAATCCAATCGGACCCGCTCCGATAATCAACACGTTCTCCTCACTCGTCGGATTGCCGCGATCGACGGCATGGCAACCGATGGCGAGCGTTTCCACGAGCGCACATTGCTCGGCGGAAAGATTTTGCGCGAGGTGCATCTTGCGCGCCGGCAGAACGATTCGTTCGGTCAATCCACCATCACACATGACGCCCACGGTTTGATGATGCTCGCAGCAATTCGTGAAACCACGGCGGCACGAGTAACATTTCTGACAATTGATGTACGGCTCGACCGAGCAGCGATCACCCGGCTTGACATTCGTCACATCGGCACCGACCTCCAACACTTCGACACCGAGTTCATGGCCGGGAATTCGTGGATAGGAAAAGAACGGCATCTTACCGAGATAACCGCCGAGGTCCGTACCGCAAATCCCGACTCGGTCCACACGCACGAGCACTTCCCCGGGACCGGGTGCGGGCGGTTCGTCAATCTCGATCCGTTTCCAGGATTTGGGTTCCGTCAGTTGTAATGCTTTCATATTCAGAGGTCAGATGTTCGTTCAAAACTCCAAACTTCAAAATCCAGATTCCAAATAATCTTCAAATTTCAATCGCCAATCACCCCGCGTCGTCCTCAGACATCCGCGCACAAAACTGAAATTTGAAGTTTGTAGCTTCTTTGGAGCTTGAGGTTTGGAGTTTGGAATTTTCACGTTTGTGCGTCCGGCTTTTAAGATCATGCTCTCATTTGAATTCCTAATTATTTTCCGGCAACCCTTCCGCGTGTCCGAGGTTTTTCACCAGAGCGAAAATGGTCTGCACTTCAGCGAGCAATTCCTCATCCATCGGCTCGACGGCCCATTGCGCCCATTTCCGGATGTTGTCCGGGTTTGCGCTGCCGGCAATGGTAGTGGCCATGTCGGGATTCGCGACGGAGAACTGCAACGCCAGCTTGGCGATGTCCACACCCCTGCTTTCGCAAAGTGCCGCCGCCGCGCGAGCGGCCGCTTTGACCTCCTCCGGCTCCTTCAGCCAGACTGGCAGGGGCGCGTTGGTCAACAACCGCGCACTGAACGGACCCGCGTTCATGATTCCCACGCCCCTTTCCTTGAGGTAAGGAACGGCCTCATCGGCAAACCGGGTGTTCTGCAAAGTGTATTGATTGTAGCTCAGCACGCAATCCACGCTAATCTGATCGATGATGAACTTGAAAATCTTCTGCGGATATCCGCTGAACCCGATGAACCGCACCTTGCCCTGGTCGCGAATCTTTCGCAGCGCGGGAATCGTTTCATCCACTATCTGCTGCATCGGCACAAACTCGACGTCATGGCAGAGAATGATATCCAGATGATCCGTGCCAAGCCGATGCAGGCTGACATCGATACTCTCGGCCACCCGCTTCGCGGAAAAGTCGAAGTGTTCCAGATCATATCGACCCAGCTTGGTGCAGAGTGTGTAGCTTTCGCGCGGCACGTCGCGCAGCGCGATGCCGAGCATCACTTCGCTCATTCCCCGTCCATAAAACGGCGATGTGTCGATCAGGTTCATGCCAAGGTCGAGCGCCACATGAACGCTCTTCAGCGCCTCGTCCAGCTTCACTTGACGAAATTCCTGACCGAGCGACGAAGCGCCAAATCCAACGATTGGCAATTGCAGTCCGGTTTTGCCCAACTCACGTGTTTTCATATCAAATTAAGAACCCAGTTACGTTCAACGATGAACAGCATGCTCGTTCCAGGG
>CALBIE010000574.1 GCA_937893495.1 uncultured Verrucomicrobiales bacterium
TGCCGTCGTGGTTCGGTCCCCGATACTGCGGCCAATCCTCGGCCTGGGTTGTCAATGTCAAGGCAGTGGTTGCAAGGATGATTCGGTAAAACATGGTTTTGGAGTTCATCGTATGATTTCTGAAATTGTCGGACGTGCACAACGGTTGGAAAATTCGTGGAAGAAGCAGGTCTGCCTGACTCAGGCGGGTTGTGCGGCGAGTCGTTGAAGTCGCTTGATCAATTCTCCGGCCAGCACCTCGTAGGCGGCCGAACCGGCGCTGTAGGGATCGTAATAGAAAATCGGCTGCCCGAAACTCGGCGCTTCCGCGAGTCGGGTCGTTCGGGGAATATTGGTCTCGAATACCTTTTCGCCAAAAAACTCGCGTACTTCGGCTACGACCTGTTGGGAGAGTCGAGTGCGGCCGTCGTACATGGTCATGATGACCCCGAGCAGGTTCAGGTTCGGATTGACTCCGGAGTCACGAATTTGATCCATCACGCGTGTCAACATGGAGATGCCTTCCAGCGCATAGTACTCGCACTGCAGTGGCACCAACAGATGCTCGGCCGCGGCGAAGACATTGAGCGTCAACACTCCCAGTGACGGGCCGCAGTCGATGATGATGATATCGTGGATATTCGACTGCACGACGGGTTCGAGCGCCAGCGAGAGTCGGTTGATGTGGTTGTCCATTCGCGCCAGTTCCATCTCCACACCGCATAGATCGACTTCGCTCGGAATAATATCCAGATTGTCGTAATTGGTCTGCTGGATTTTCTCCATCAACGAACCCTGACCGAGCAGGGCGGCGTAGGCGCTACCGCCTTCTTCCTTTTCAATGCCCAACCCACTCGTGGCGTTGGCCTGCGGATCCATGTCGAGCAGGAGCACCTTCTGACCGAGGGAGGCAAGGCATGCAGTCAGGTTGACGGCGGTGGTGGTTTTTCCCACGCCCCCTTTCTGGTTGGCAACGGCAATGACCTTCGGCGGCACGAGTCGATTTAAGGCAACGGAATGGCGAAGCGCAAGGATTCAAGTTGCCCGTTGGCTGATCAAACGGTAAGACCGGGCGGCGCAACGCCATGGTATGAGTGAAGTTTACGTCATTGGCCACCGAAACCCGGACACCGACGCGATTTGTTCCGCGATCGGCTATGCCGAGTTCAAGCGGCGTACCGGTTTGCCCGAGGCCGTGGCCGCGCGATGTGGTGACACCAATGATCGTATTGATTTCGTGCTGAACACGTTCGGTGCCGCCGCGCCGTTGTTTGTTTCCGACGTGTCGCCCAAGGTGAAGGACGTCATGCGGACGAATGTAATGAGCGTGACGCCGGACACCACCGTGGCCGAGGCCATGAGCATGATGGACGAGCGTAATATTCGCGTCCTGCCGGTGCTGCGCACGGATGGCGTCTGCGAAGGGTTGCTTTCCTTGTTCAAAATCAGCCGTTTTTTCTTTCCCGCAGCGCGACGATTGACCGATTCGCGTCGCCTGTTGACCTCGCTTGATGGCTTGGCCCGTACCCTTGGAGGAAAACTGTTGCACGGCAGTGGACCGGATGAAGAGGAGGAATTGACCCTCGTGGTCGGCGCGATGAGTGTCGAATCGTTCGGGGTGCGCACCGGTCGTCTCCAATCGGAGAAACTTGCCGTGGTCGTGGGCGATCGATGGGATGTCCAGAATCTCGCCATTCGTGAAAAAGTCCGGGTGGTGATCGTGACGGGCGGATTGGAAATGGAACCCAGGACGCTCGAATCAGCGATCGACAACAACGTGGCCGTCATCCTTTCGCCCCATGACACGGCCACCACGGCCAACCTCAGTCGCGCGGCCATGTCGGTAAAGCACGTGTTGCACGAACATTTTCTGACCTTTCAACCGGAGGAAAATCTGGGCTCGGTTCGGGCGCTGGCGTCTGGTTCAAATTTTCACGCTTTTCCGGTAGTGGACGCAGACGGGAAAACGGTCGGCATTTTTTCGAAATCCGATCTCCTGAAAGAAGTGGATCGTAAATTGATTCTCGTGGACCACAACGAACTCTCGCAGGCCGTTCGCGGTGCGGATAAGGTCGAGATTCTGGAAATCATCGATCACCATCGCATCGGTTCACTGACCACCTCTCAGCCGATTCTGTTTCGCAACGAACCGGTGGGAAGCACCAGCACGATTGTGGCGGATAGTTTCATTCGCTACGGAATCGAGATGCCGAAGAATATCGCCGGACTGCTGTTGGCGGGATTGGTTTCGGACACGTTGAATCTAACCTCACCGACGACGACCGCTCGCGATGCCGAAATCCTCGGCAAACTCGAACAGGTCAGCGGGGTCAATGCCACCACTTTTACTGAGAAATTGTTTGCCTCCGGCTCGCTGCTCATTTCGCGACCACCGGAACAGGCGATTACTTCGGATTGCAAGGAGTATGAGGAGTCGGCTCGCAAGTTCAGCATCGCGCAGATCGAGGAGATTGGCTTTGACCAGTTTTGGAAACGCAAGGAAGACCTCCTGCTGGCGCTCGAAAACTATCGGAATGGACGCGGTTATTTCTTCTCCGCCTTGCTGGTGACGGACGTGGTTCTTCAGGTCTCGCTGTTACTCCTCGTGGGTGACGAAACACTCGGACGTTTAATCGACTACCCGATTCAGGAAGAGGGAATATTTGAATTGCAGGGCGTAGTTTCGCGAAAGAAGCAGTTGTTGCCTTATCTGACGCATTGTCTCCGGCAGATTCCCGGTTAGATTTTTCCTGGCGAAATTGGCGTGAAAAGTCGCTTCTTTCGAAGAAATGAGGGATTGGATTGGATAATCCCGCCAGACAGATTCAGCGAATGGGAGTTTGGAGGCCGAGATTCGAAATGCTCGCGGGACGTTTGCCCCTCCGACGGGGTTGCTGTTCGCTGGAGGCGCATCCGCACACTGGCCCCGTGCCGGATTGCGGCTGTGTCGCAGACCAGCCGCTGCAGCTTCGCGAGACTGGACGGCTGGAATTCCCCTCATGCCACAGCGCTTTCCAACGTGCTGCGGCTGGTGCATCGCACACAGCCGCGCTCCGGCCCATTTGCAATCGGGAGCAGTGCCAAGATGCGCCCCCCTGCCGCTGGAGTCCTCCTGTTCAGTCTTGTTTTACAGCAAGTTTCACGTTGTTATTGCGCCGTGCCGACGACGACCGAAGACCCGTTCCAATGGCTGGACAGCCTGGTTTTGAAATATGATCGCAGCAAAGCCGAGGCATTGTTGCAGGCGCAGGATTGGAATGTCCTGAAGCGTGAACTTGAAGCCCGGCAGACCTATGCCTGCGCAACGGCGGTGGTTCTTCACGATTTGCTTCAGAAGGAGGAACAGCTCGAATATATCGAAGCTGTCCTGCTGGTATGCGCGCATCGTGATTATTTCCTGACCGCGCGCGAGGCGTGGCTGGCCAATGCTGAGGACCTCGAAAACCGTCTCATGACGTTCCGGGATGAATGGAAAAAGGCCCGGCCCTCGCAATGGGCATTAGTCAAGATTGGCGCCGCTGATTTTTACAAAAAATGGGAAAGCCGTCTGACCGCCCTGAGCGAGGAACTCAATGGCTACATGGACGATCATGAGGATCTTTTTCCGACTCACACCAATGTCAAGGCGGACGACATCGTAAGACAAGCGGGCGTTCGGCGCACTGCGATGGTATCGCTGCTGATGGGCTTGAAAAAAGACTATGGTTTGTTGACTGCCGAGAACCGCCGCCGTCCCTACCTGATGGCAGTGGTTGTGTTGGCTCTCGTCGGCGCGGTGTTTACCTGGTCCGGCTTTCTTGGCGAACGGTCCGGTGTTGTCGAAGATCCGTCACCGGGTCAAGTGAATCGGTAGCGGGTGGCCATGAGGCTTCGGTTCGTTTCTCGATTGCGGCTCTGATGCTTATAACGTTGGTTCGATTGTCGCGAACAGTGCGAATTTCAGGAAGGAATTGAGGTGAATCGGCAATACTGTCGAGTGCAAGACTCCGGTTAGTCCATCGACCTTTCTGTCTCCAACAGTGGCTACGGGTTCACTTCTCTGATCTGGTCCGGCGGATAATAGAGATGCCTGCCCTGGCGCGCAGCCTGAATCGCTTTGTCGGTGTCCTGCGCGATACCGGGGTCACCTTGCGACTTGAGCCACTTGTCGAGTTCGGCGGACAGGCGCGCTTCCGCTCTCGCATGCTCCGAATTGCCGATTAGGTTGGCCATCTCGTAGGGGTCGCCGGCCGTGTGATACAATTCCTCGACCGGGCGGCTCAGGTAGCGTTTGACAAGCTTGTAAACGTCTGGCTTGTTCCAACTGTCGAAGACCCACGTTGCCCAATAGGGATTGTTCAGTTTGCCGTTACCCTGTGAACCCATCAGGTGTTTCTCGATGTAAATCTCATCGGAGCGCAGGTTGCGGATGTAGCGGTATTTGCCATCCGTGATAGTGCGAATCGGATATGCCGGGCCTTCGGGAATGTTGTTGTGCACGCCGTAGGCGAACTCGCGGTGCCGGTCTGCTTTTCCCAGCAGGACGGGTAGAAAGCTGGAGCCATCAAACTTATGTTTCGATGCATCGCCTTGCGCCGCGTGTACCAGCGTCGGGGCTACGTCAGCGTATTGCACAATGGCATCCGTGCGCCAGCCGGCTGCGATTTTGCCGGGCCAGCGGGCAATCAACGCAGTATGTAGTCCAGTGTCCCAGTTCGTCCATTTGCAGCCGGGAAATTGCGCGCCTTGCTCGGACGTGAACAGCACGATCGTGTTGTCCGCCTGGCCGGATTCCTCGAGCGCCTGCAGTATTTCGCCGACCTGGCCATCCATGTAGGTAATCTCGGCGAGATATTTTCCAAAATCCTCGCGGGTACGCGGCGTGTCCGCGATGTTTGGCGGCAGTCTGATTTTCCGCGACGGATATTTCGAGGCGTCCCCCATGACCCATGGCACATGCGGTTCCACGAGCGCGATGACGAGGCAGAACGATTCATCCCGCTTGCGGGACATGAACCGTTTCGCCTCGGTCAGATCGTGCGGTCGCGTCGGATCGCGGACGCAACTGGGGTCAAATCCCGCCACCTTTTCAAAGGGAAACGACTCGTCAGGCTTTACATGCACTTTGCCCGCAATCCCGACGCGATAGCCAAGCGGTCGCAGGTATTGGGGCATGCTTCGCGTCGTGGGACGACTGGCAGAATGATTCCATGCGCAGCCGTTGCGCATGGGGAACTGACCCGAGTAAAGCTCGGCACGGCACGGTTGGCACATGGCTTCACTAAGATAGGCGCGATTGAAGACCAGCCCCTGCCCAGCCAATCGGTCGATGTTCGGCGTGACGGCGTTTCGTCCACCGTAAGCGGGCAAATCATTATGCGTGCAATCGTCCGCCATGATGATGAGGAAATTCGGTTTTGCGGCTTCCGCACCTACGGCCGTCGCGATGAGTGCGAGTACGAAACGGATGGATTTGAACGACTTAATTGGCATGACTTTTTTGATTTGTGCAGGTATTCAAGGCCGCGACTCAGATAACGCAAAGAAAAAATCTCGTCCACCAGCGATTGGGCGTATTCCCGGAGATAGCCGGTCTGCTGGAGGCCGTCGAAACAACGCAAAACGATGACGCGAATTCTGTTTGCTGATGATGACGCAATCATCCGTCGGGTGATTGAGACCCGCTTGCGAAAAGAAGGCTATGACGTGACTGTGGTCGAAGGTGGTCGGCAGGCATTGGAACGCCTCGGACTCGCGGACGAAAGCGGCGGGGTGTTGAAACGGGAATTCGAGTTGATTCTGTCGGATCAAATGATGCCGGAGGTCGGTGGAATGGACGTGCTGCGGCGAATTCGGAGCGTTGCGACATCGAGTGAGTTGCCAGTCATCATGGTGACGGCAATGGGGCGTAGCGAGGATATCGTCAAGGCCATGGAGGCGGGTGCAAATGATTACGTAACCAAACCCATCGACTTTGGCGTTTTGATTGCGCGGATGAAGGCGCATATCGAGTTGAAACGGGCGCACAAGGCTTTGAAGGAATCGCATCGTTCTCTGATCAAGTCTGCGAAAATGGAGAGCGTAGGACACCTCGCCGCGGGAGTCGCACATGAAATCCGGAATCCATTGGCGCAAATCCAGATGGGACTCGACGGCATTCGCCAGATGTTTGCCGAGAACAATCCTAATCTCGGCGAAATGCTTGATATGATGGCAACGGCGGTTACCAATGCCGACGACATCGTGACCGGATTGGTTTCGTTTTCCAGTGCGTCACGTCTCAAACTTGAATCGACTGATTTGAATTCGTTTGTGAATGACTGTCTCTCCGTTCTTAACGAAGAAATTGCTGTTTCTGGCAAACGCGTCAAGTGCGTGCTGGCTGAATCCGCGCCGACTGCGCTGTTGGCTTCGGATGAATTACGGCAGGTTTTTTTACGAGTGATGCTGAACGCCTTGCAGGCGAGTCCCGAGGGCGGAACCGTGACGGTTCGCACGGTGGAGCGGGTTGTCGAGGGCCTCGAACACGATGACGGTGCCCGGGTCGGCGCTTTCGTGCGTAATGGCGAAGTGGCGACGCTGATTGAGATTGTGGATTGCGGTCCGGGGATTTCACCCGAGGATCTGGAGCGGGTCTTCGATCCTTTCTTTACCGGCAAGGCAACTGGCGAAGGCAAGGGGCTGGGCCTGACCGTGTCGCGTACTCTGATGGAACTGCACGGTGGCGTAATTCAACTCCGCAATCGCGAACCTGAAAACGGGTTGATCGCAACTTTGTTTTTGCGAAGTCGCGAAACGGGGATGCTTTGACTTGCGACGGTGTTTCTAAGCCAACGTGAAAAATCCAAAGATCGTTCCGGCATAACTTATTCGTCAACGGCCAAATTCGTCTGGCCCCGGAGTAACTGCTTCTTGCATTGGTTGCCGGTGTGTCCATCATGAATCGCGTCGATGGGAAACGCACTTGAGGAACAAGATTACGCGGATTTGGTAAAGATCGCCCTGGCCGAAGACGTGACGCTTGGGGATGCAACTTCGCTGGCCACAATTCCCGCAGAGAAGGAGGCAATAGCCAGTGTGGTCGCACGGCAGTCAATGACCGTGGCTGGCATCCCGGTGGCATCGTACGTATTTCATCGTGTTGATCCGGCCTTGAAAATTACCCGGCAGGCTGAAGACCACACAGTAGTGGCAGCGGGTGATGTGTTGATTAAGATTGAGGGATCGGCCCGTAGTTTACTGGCGGGTGAGCGCGTTGCGTTGAACTTCCTGCAACGACTCTCCGGCATAGCGACCTTGACAGCCCGATTTGTCGAGGCGGTTAAAGGAACGAGAGCGAGGATACTGGATACCCGGAAAACCACACCGGGTTGGCGGAAACTCGAGAAGTATGCGGTTTCGTGTGGGGGAGGGAAGAACCACCGATTCGGCCTGTTCGACATGATACTCATCAAA
The DNA here is from genome assembly GCA_937893495.1 of uncultured Verrucomicrobiales bacterium. Classification (GTDB taxonomy): domain Bacteria; phylum Verrucomicrobiota; class Verrucomicrobiia; order Limisphaerales; family JAYPXF01; genus CALBIE01. The sequence goes on from CALBIE010000574.1 coordinate 7,414, forward strand.
GACAACCATCTGGCGGTGCTCCACGGCGAGGAGCCGAATGCTGTGGCCGCAGCGGTCGAACGCGCACGGCGGAAATTTCCGGAGTTAAAGGTGGAGGTGGAAGCGGATACGCTTGAGCAGGTGCTCCAGGCGGTTGAGGCCGGTGTCGAGATGATTTTGCTCGATAATATGTCGATTGAAATGCTGCAAAACGCCGTGCGGCATGTTGCCGGGCGTTGCCAGACGGAAGCCAGCGGGGGGGTCAATCTCAATACAGTTCGTGCGATTGCCGAAACCGGCGTAGATTTTATTTCCGTGGGGGCGTTGACTCATTCCGTGAGCGCGGCCGATATCGCGCTGGATTTTATGGGGTAGCAAACCGATTCCGGCGGGCTCCAGAAATGACCATCGACACCCAAATCCTTCGAGCCTTTCGCGAATGCGGGGAGGGTTCGGTGTCGGGTGCCGAACTGGCCGAGGAACTCGGTGTCAGTCGCGCGGCCATTTGGGCGCGGATCGAGGAACTTCGTTCGCTGGGCTACGAAATTGATGCCACACCCCATCAAGGGTATCGCCTTGTCAGTATCCCGGATGTGTTGCATGCCGATGACTTACTGGCGCGAATGCCGCTGAATCAAATCATCGGGCGGGATATTCGAGTATTCGAACAGACCGGATCTACCAACGATATTGCGGAGAAACTTGCCCGCGACGGTGCGGTCGAGGGCGTCGTGGTCTTTGCGGAATCGCAAACGCGCGGACGTGGCCGAATGGGGCGTCAATGGTTATCCCCGTCCCGGAAAGGTCTATGGCTCTCCGTCCTCCTGCGACCCCGGATGCGTCCCGAAGCGGCCACGCAAATCACGATTGCAGCCGCCACTGCACTCGCACGCGCTATCCAGCGCGTCTGTCATCTCGATCCGGAAATCAAGTGGCCCAATGATCTTTTGCTCAAGGGTCGAAAAGTGGCTGGGATACTGACGGAGATGAGCGCAGAGCTTGATCGAATCAAGTCACTGATTGTCGGGGTGGGCGTCGATGTTAACGTGGAGCGTCAGGATTTACCCGCCGAAATTGAGAAAACGGCGACGTCTCTCAGAATCGAATCTGGCGCAGCCGTCAATCGTGCGGATTTGGCGACGGCGTATTTGAGTGAATTGGATCGGGAATATCACCGGATTTGCGCTGGAGAGTTTGCTCAAATTGCGGACGAATGGGAAAGCAAGTGCGTAACGATAGGATGTAATGTTTCCATCTCAATCGGTAACCGCCAGATCGTCGGACGTGCTGAATCGCTCGACGCCGATGGGGCGCTCATGATTCGCTCACCGCACGGGCATTTGGAGCGCATTATCGGTGGGGATGTCCTGCTCGAAAAATGAAACTGCTAATTGATATCGGAAATACCCACGTGCATGTCGGTGTCGCCGATGGCCAGCGAATCGCGCGATGCCGTGAGTTCTCCACGGGTAAGCTTACCATTGCTGAATTGATCGCCGGTCTGAAGTCAGCCGGTGAGGGACGGCCGAAGGGCGCGGTTTTGTGCAGTGTTGTGCCGGAGCAGACACCGTCGATTCAGGTGGCGCTTAAACAGGCATTTGGCTTTTTTGCAACTGAACTGACTCACGAATCACTCAAGGGTGTGGGAGTTAATTACCCCAGACCCGATACCATCGGGCCTGATCGTCTGGCAAACGCCATTGCAGCCCGCCGACACTTCGGGGCTCCATCGGTGGTCGTCGATTTCGGCACAGCCGTAACTTTCGATGTCATCGACGGGCACGGGGATTATGCCGGCGGGATTATCGCACCCGGATTAGCAGCCATGACGGATTATTTGCATGAAAAAACCGCCCTTTTGCCGAGAATTGAGATTGAGGAAACCCGGTCGGTCATTGGCAAGAGTACTCGTGAGGCCATGCTGATTGGCGCGGTGAACGGCTATCGCGGGCTTGTGCGTGAATTGCTGCGAGGCCTTGCGGAAGAACTTAAGACGCCTTCGCTGCCGGTCGTGGCGACCGGCGGATATGCTGAATTAATCGCCCGCGGCGTTGATGCAATTGGTGTGGTTGACCCCAATTTAACCCTCGAAGGGCTCCGGCTTTTCGCCGAGGAAATTGAATCTGAAACCAAATGAATTTTCGGTGCTGCGATTGATCCCGGTGCCGCAGTCGAGATTCGGTATATCCTCATATTTCGAGCCGTGGGCTACCCACGGTGAAGGAAAACAGGATAGTTTTTGCGCAAATTCCCCGACGTTCTACTCCGTTCGCTTCAAACTCCTGAACTGGAATTGGAGGATCTTTCTTCGATCTTGATGGTGGCTTGCGATAGCTGGAAAACTACCAATGAGCCTCGCACGGCGATGCGG
>CALBIE010000575.1 GCA_937893495.1 uncultured Verrucomicrobiales bacterium
CGGTAAAGTGGTGGGTGCCTCCAGCGATTGTAGCCGCCGAGTTGAGGAGGCGGATTTCCGTGGATTTCGGAACCGCCGAATCCGCCTCCATAACTCAGCGGCCGCCTGTTGAATTGGCGATAAATTGTTTTACCGTTTTTCAGCCGTAACGAATCCTCTGTCTGCAATCGTATCCTGATACGGGCCAACCTCGAATCCGAGCTCTTCCAGAATCACGCCGTATTCCGATGGGGTGTAGCATTTACCCTGCGTGATATTCATCAACAGTGCGGAGTATTCGGCGACTGGCAGGGGACCGGACTTGTCGTCGTTGATGAATGCTTCGTGGATGACCAGCAACCCGCCGGTCGCCAGCGTCTGGGCCACCCGCTTCAGCAATGCGCGCACTTCCGGAAAATCCCAGTCGTGCAGCACGTTAGACAGCAATACGATCTCGGCTGCCGGCCACGGATCTTTGAACATGTCTCCGGTCGTCACCTCAATGCGCTCCGCCAATCCGAGCGCGGCGACTTCCGAGCGGGCGATGGCATCGACGGGTGCCTGTTCCATCACGGTTGCCGTCAGTTGAGGATGCGACGCGACCATCGTGCTTGAGTAGATTCCCGAACCGCCACCCACGTCCAACAATCGCGTTCGTCCACCAAGATAGGGACCAATCCGTTCGGCCAGGACCTGCCCGAGCGCCAGACCGCGACAGTTCATCAACTCCGTGAATCCCCGGGCAAACTCCTCGGACATCATCGATGCGTGCCAGTCGTCACCGTCCGCCTTCGCCTGCCAGTTGGCGGGTTTGCCGGTTCGCAGGACCTTGAGAAAACCCTGGACAATTGGAGTGCCCTCGATCGGTGCATAATACGGGCCAAGGAACCACGGCGAGTCTTTTACCAGATGTTCCCGCGCCAGTGCGGTGAGTTGATGACAGTCGCCGGCATCGGTCGCGATGAATCCGTTGGCGCGACAAAGCGTGAGCAACACATCCGCCGGGCGTGCGGCGAAGTCGAACTGCTTGCAAATCGTTTCAGTGTCCGAAGCCGGGTTGTCATTGAGCCAGGAGAAAAAATCGAAATGCCGGATCGCGGCCGCCAGAAGTTCGGCGGCGTATTGGCGGTCGCGATAGCGCAGGAGTTGCGCCGGGTCGGTTTGCGGTGGTGAATCTGGGATGGCGTTCATCTGGTGCGGGACGCGGAAAGTATCTGATGGATGAGGCCTATTTTCGTTCCAAGGCCGCTGCAATCGCTCGGGCCACCTGTTTGGCGAGGAGTTTGTAGCCATCGGGTTTTAAATGCACATCGCCGGGTTTCACGCCGAACTGTTCCATCTTGCCAGCCATGACGGCATTGAGATCGTTGATTTCGATCTTGTGCCGCTTCATCACTTTGAGCGCGGCCTCATTGTAGCGAAGGTCGTCACCCAGTTTTCGGCCCAGCTCGCCTTCGGGCACCGGGGTCGTGGTGGCGAAGATGAGTTTGGCGCCGGTCTCCTTCAGCAACTTGACCAGTTTCTCCAGATTCCCGGTGTATTGATCGACAGTGTGGGTCAGCGTTCCGTTCACCTTGTCCCGATGCCCTTGGGTTTTCGATTCGGGATTGCGATAACACAAATCCCACAACCCCCAGTTGAAGTGGATCAAATCCCATTTTCCGCCAAGAGATTTCAACCACTTCGGCACTCCCGACAAACCCATGCCGGTATGTCCGGCGTTGGCGGGAACGCGATGCACATTCGCCTTGCCGGCCAACAACTCCCGCGTGGGAAATGTGTATCCCATGGAGATGGAGTCGCCGATGAGCAGAACGCGGGGCAGGGCGGGATCGTCCTTGATCCGGGCCAAGACCGGATTGGCGGCGGACAGATTTCCGCTGCTCAGAATTGTGAGGACAAATACGGAGCAGATGAGTGACTTCATGGCGCGAGAAACTGAATCACGAGACCGTCATCGTCAAGAACCATGGGACTGAACCGAGACAACGGGCGAAGGTCATTGGGGGTAAGACTACTCGTGGCGCCGCGTTGCCTTGCCGAAGCCGATGGGATAGTCTGGGGTCATGCACCGCAACTCCTTTGCCTTCCTGATCGTCGTCCTGCATTTTTGTCTGATCGGAAAATTACTGTCTGCGACAAGGGCTGCCGATAAGCAACCCAACATCATCCTGATTCTCGCCGACGATCTCGGCTATTCGGATTTGGGTTGTTACGGCGGGGAGATCAATACCCCCAATCTTGATCAACTCGCCGCGAACGGGCTGCGCATGACGCAGCTCTACAACACCGCCCGTTGTTGCTCGACGCGCGCGTCGTTGCTGACCGGCCTGTACCCGCATCAGGCCGGAGTTGGTGCCATGATGGCGGACAATGGTTTGCCCGGATATCGGGGATTCCTGACGGAACGATGCGTTGCCATCCCCGCTGTGCTGCGGGAGGCGGGTTATCGGACCTTCATGTCGGGCAAGTGGCATCTGCAGGGTGCGGGGGATCCGGATTGCCTGCCGACCAATCGCGGATTCGATGATTACTACGGTTGCTTCAAGGCCTACGCGAGTTTCTATCGATCGGACATCTATGTGCGTCTGCCCGAAGATCGACCCAAGCCTGATTTTGGGAATGATTTCTACGCAACGGATGCGATTACCGATTACGCGCTGAAGTTCATCAATCAGGCACGTGGCGGAGACAAACCGTACTTTCTCTATCTCGCCTATAATGCGCCGCACTTTCCTCTGCATGCGCCGAAGGCTGCAATCGACCGGTATGTGCCGGTTTACGAGAAGGGCTGGGACGCGATACGCGAGGAGCGCCACGAGCGGATGCTCAAGATGGGAGTCATCAAGAACGGCTTCAAGTTATCCCCGCGTGGTCATGTTACCAAGGTTCCCAATCGCAACCGCGATTCAGCATACTATGACAAACAGATTCCCGCCTGGGACACGTTGCCGGCAAATCGCCGCGCCGACCTGACGAGACGGATGGCGACCTATGCCGCCATGGTGGAAATCATGGATCGCAACATCGGTCGAGTGATCGCGGATTTGAAAAGTAACGGTGAGCTGGAGAAAACGCTGATAGTCTTTCTCTCCGACAACGGTGCGTGCGCGGAATGGGATCCGTTCGGCTTCGACAACAACCCGTATCCGAAGAATCGGCTCTATCAGGGCGCGGAACTTGCCGAGATGGGACAGAAGGGAACCTTTCACAGTTACGGCACGGGCTGGGCGAACGCCTGCAACACGCCGTTTCGATTGTACAAGCATTACAACCACGAAGGCGGCATTTCCTCACCATTCATCCTGCATTGGCCGGAACGACTGAAGCGGAAAGGCGACATCGATCGGCAACCCGCCCACCTGATTGATCTATCCGCGATGATTTTGGAATTGGGTCGGGGCAAATACCCGAAGAGGTGGAAAGGCAATAAGATTCTGCCCTTGTCGGGGAGGAGTCTCGCGCCCGTTCTATCGGGTGGAAAACTTCCGGAGCGCCCGATATTCTTCGAGCATGAGGGCAACCGTGCCGTTCGCCAGGGCAGATGGAAGATCGTGTGGACGAACTATCTGAAGAAATGGGAACTCTACGACATAGAACGGGATCGTTCCGAGCTGAACGACATGGCGGCGCAGCATCCCGAACGCGTGCGAGCGATGGATAAACTATGGCACGAATGGGCCGCTAAAAGTTTCGTCCAGACCGCCCAAGTGCCGCAGCCTTCGAGCGGCATGCCAAAAATCTACTATCTGCAACCGTAGCGTTGGCGAATCGCTGCGAAGTGCCGGCTCACTTTGTCAGACGGAGATGCCGGTCCAGAAAATCAATTGCCATCGGGCGTAAGTCCTCTTGCTTCGGTTGAAAGTGAAAGCTGTGTGGCGCGCCTTCGATGATGTGGAGTGTCGCTTCCACACCATCCTGTTTCAACGCCTTGTAAAGCAGCTCCGATTGTTCCACGGGAACGAGCGCGTCCTTCGTTCCGTGCAGGATGAGCGCCGGCGGATCTTCCTTGTCGATGTAGGTGACCGGTGAACCAATCCGGGCCAGTTCCTTGTCCTCATTGGTCAACCGGTCGAGCAACTCTCGGGCGCGCGCATGGGCGATCAAATCGTGTGCGCCATACATTGGGATGACTGCCTGCACGCGGCAGGAATGCCCGGCATACGGCCCGGTGGGATCAAGTCCATCGCTCGCATCGACATAGGCGAGCATGGCGACGAGATGACCTCCGGCAGAACCGCCCACCGCGCCGATCCGTTCCGGATTGATGTGATACTCCTTCGCACGGCTGCGAAGGAAGCGGACAGCCGTCATGCAGTCCTGCAGATTGCGCGGCCAGACCTGCCGGAGATTGTCGGTGAACAACTCTTTGCGTTCCGCCAGCACGTAATTGACGCTTGCGCAGACGTAGCCGGCGTTTGCCAGCGTCGTTCCGATGTTTTGCTCGCGCTTTGCCGCCTTGTCGCCTCCATGCCAGCCGCCGCCGTGGACGATCAGAACCGCCGGACGCTTCGGACCGTCCTTCAACGCCAGCGGCAGATATAAATCCAGTTTCTCTTTTCGGCCTTCGCCGAGATAGGCGACATCTTTGATAACGCGAATGCCGTTTGTGTTATCGGCGGCACGAATGGACGCGGCACCGTGTTCCGCAATTGTGAGGGTAATTGCGACCAGAATGAGAGAGGGGCGCAGCATGGTGTTTATGTTAATCATATTCAACAGATCAATCGGGTCACCGCTCTCCTGAAACGCGTCCGTGCACGATTGGATTACTTTGATTTTTTCTTTTTCTTTGGTGTCCGAATTTTCGCTTTCGGTTCGGGAATTTTCGGTGGAGTCAGACCGTCGTCGGGTTGATCCCACAGGCGGTAGGGGTCGTCGTGCCGGCGCATCTCAGTCAAAAGCAGAGCTTCCATTGATTTCAGTTTCGCGGCGAACTTCGGATTGTCGGAGAGATTCACCTGATTCGATGCTGGCCTGCTCCCGGTCAGGCCAATGACTGCGGGATTATGATGTTGCTGGAGGAATTCGTCAGGATTCTCCGCGAGGTTGAACAACTGAGTTTCCCGCACCGTGCCGTTCATCGTGTCATACTTGATGAGTTTCCAATCTCCCTGTTTGACACTACGCATCCCTGGTTTGGTGCCGCCGCAATAGACGCCGTAAAGCACCTCACGGGTAGTTTGTGTCTGGCCGTCCAGCACGGGCTTGAAGCTGATCCCATCGCTCGTCTTTGGCGCCTTGATACTGGCCAGATCACAAAGAGTGGATAAAACGTCGAGCAGGTAGATGTTCCCTTTCACGCGTGAACCGGCTTTGATGCCGGGGCCTTTGGCGATGAATGGAACCCGCCAGGTGTGCTCGTAGAGATTCTGTTTACCCTGCAAACCGTGGCGTCCGATCGCCATGCCGTGATCGGCTGTATAGATGATGTAGGTGTTGTCCAACTCGCCCATCGTCATGAGTTTTTCGAGTACACGACCGATCTGAATATCAATGTTTTCGCTGCAGGCGAATTCGCGTCCGAGTTCATTGCGGATGGTGCGTTCGTCGCGCTTCTCCCAGACTCCTTCCACCGCGACTTCGTCGCGCAGCCCGGGGTGTCCGTGGTGAAACGGATGGGCCGGGAGATAATTGATGGGCAAGGCCGGTTGCTTCGGGTTGGCAGCAGGCAGGGAGTTTTTGTCGGTGTGGTTTACCGAGCCATATTTTTGTAACAAATCCGGCTTGCCGTCACGTGTGTCGTGGGGATGAGAGAATCCGAAATAGATGAGGAACGGATCGGCATCTTTGGTCGCTTCGCGCTGATTGAGGAATTCGAGCACTTGCTTGCCGTGCCAGGCACTGCCGGATTCGTCGGTGCCACCGCGTTTGGTTGCATCGTATCGAACCGTAAACAACTTGTTGGCGGCCTCGTAGCTGTTGCCGTTCTTGCAGGTGCGCATGGTGTCGTAACCTGCGCGATTGAAGACCGCCGGCATCGTATAGTCCGCGAGGTCTGGTGGAACCAACTTCGGATTCGTCGTGTGCGGATTGTTGAGCCGGCCTGGTTTGTCGGGTATGTGCCAGACGGTCCGTCCCGACATGACCATGTGGCGGGACGGGGTACAGACTCCGCCAACCCACGCCCCCATGTGATGAGCCGAATCGAACACCATTCCTTCGGCGGCCAATCGATCGATGTTGGGTGTCTGTAGTTTGGATTCTGGATTGTAAACCTTCAGATCAAACGGCGACTGGTCATCGACGATGATGAACAGAATATTCGGCCGCTTAGAGATTGCGGCTCCGGAAAGTGCTGCTGTGCCCATCACGAGCAAACCGGTAACCAGCCATCGATTGATCGAACGAATAAACATGCGACGATTTATGGGTCGAGTTGTGGAATTCATTTTTGATTGGATTGCTTCTTCTTGTTTTTCCGCGACCCCTTCGCTGGCTTTACGGGTTTGACCGGCGGCACCAATCCATCGTCAGGCTGGTTCCATAACCGGTAGGGATCATTGAGGCGACGCATTTCCGTGAGCAGCAGCGTCTCCATTTCCCTGAGCTTGCCGGCGTGGCGGGAATCTGCGGCCAGATTCACCTGGTTCTTCGCCGGGTTGATGCCGGTGAGCCGGGCGACTTTCGGGTCATGATGTTGCCGGAGGAATTCATTCGGATTGTCCGCGAGGTTGAACAACTGGGTTTCACGGACTTGTCCGTCCATGACATCATATTTGATAAGCTTCCAGTCGCCGCGGCGGACGCTGCGCATGCCAGGTTTGGTGCCGCCATTGTAAACGCCGTAGAGGACGGGGCGGACAGTTTGCCGTTTACCTTCGAGCACGGGACGGAAACTGAGTCCCTCGTTGGTCTCCGGCGTGGCAATACCCGCGAAGTCGCAGAGCGTCGCAAGCATGTCGAGCAGGTAGATGTTGCCGGTGGCGCGGGTGCCGGACGGGATGCCGGGGCCTTTGGCAATGAACGGGATGCGCCAGGTGTGTTCATAAAGGTTCTGCTTGCCTTGCAGGCCGTGCCGACCAATCGCAATACCATGGTCGGCAGTGTAGATGATGTAGGTGTTGTCGATCTCTCCCATCCGACCAAGTTTATCCAGCACTCGACCGATTTGAATGTCGATGTTTTCGCTACAGGCAAACTCCCTGCCGAGTTCGTTGCGGATGGTGCGCTCATCACGATTGGTCCAGACGCCACTGACGGAAACCTCATCCCGCAGCCCCGGATGTCCATGCTGAAACGGATGAGCGGGGAGATAATTGATCGGCAGGGCGGGTTGATTCGAATTGGCTGGTGGCAGTGAGTTTTTGTCCTTGTGATTGGTCGCCCCGTATTTTGCGAGTAACTCCGGTTTGCCGTCGCGCGTGTCGTGCGGGTGGGAAAAACCGAAGTAGATGAGGAACGGTCGGGTGTCCTTGCCGGTCCGGCGTTCATCCAGATAATCCAGCACCTGCTCCGCGTGCCACGCGCTTCCGGTCTTGTCGGTGCCGCCACGTTTGCTGGCGTCCCGCACCACGCTGAACTGCTCATTGGCTTTCGCGTAACTGTTACCCTTCTTGCAGGTGCGCATGGTGGCGTAACCGGCGCGATTGAAAACGGCCGCCAATGTGTTGGTTTCCAGATTCGACGGACAATGCTGCTTCGCTCCCGGTCCGATTGGTAGATGCCAGAGTGTGCGGCCACTCATGATCATGTGGCGCGAGGGAGTGCAGACCGCGCCGCTGAAGGACCCCATGTGGTAGGCACCATCGAGAAACATGCCGCCAGCCGCCAGGCGGTCAAGGTTCGGCGTTTGCAGCGTGGAGGTCGGATCGTATAACCCCAGATCGAAGGGCGACTGATCATCCACGACGATGAATAAAATATTCGGACGTTTTGACGCAGGCGCGGAATGGGCGGGCAGGGCCAGCACGCTGGCGATCATCAATAACACGGACTGAATCGTTTTTTTCATAAACATTTTTTCGGCACTTCAGACAAATGACGAAGGCACAAAGGGTGAAAGGTGACATCTGTGTATTCGGTGTCGATGCGTGGTTTGCCAATTCCGTCGCGACAGATTTCCGACGACGACGATTGGTTTCAATTTGAATTCTTCTGTTCCTTGTTCTTTTTCTTCTTATTGGCTTGGACGGGTTTGCCGGTTGCTTTCTCGCCGCTCTTCCAGAGTACGATTTCCGCGACGTCATTTGTTGACGGAAATCCCTTGGTGCTCCGCCCTCGCAAAATATCCGATTTCAATCGGGAAAGCAGACGTTCGACGATATCGGGTTTTGAAGTGTAGAGATTCTTTGTCTCACCAGGGTCGGTGGCCATATCGTACAGTTGCGCGCGTGGCGCGTCGGCCGGAACTTGATTCTCCTTTGGCGACGACCAACCACCGGACCCGCGGGCCAATGCCAGTTTCCAGTTGCCCTGACGGTAGGCGAAATGACCGCTTACGGAATGGTGGATCACCCCGTTACGCGTGGAGATGATTGGCTTGGCAAGTAATGCCGGCAGGAAGCTCACGCTGTCTTCGGCGGCGCCAGTCGGCATATTCTGCCCGGTGATTTCAGCAGCCGTGGCGAAAAGGTCCAGCAGGCAGATCAGTTGATCACTTGTCGAACCCGGCGTAATCCTTCCGGGCCAGCGGGCGATGAAGGGAATTCGATGCCCGCCGTCCCAGATGTCCGCTTTCGAGCCGCGCAAGTGTGCACTGACCAGATGCCCCTGCTTCTTGAGCGCGTCAATTCCGGCCGCCTTCGAGCAGCCATTGTCGCTGGTGAAAATGACGAGTGTATTGTCGGTCGCGTCAATGCGTTCCAGCGCGTCGGAAACGGCCCCGACGACCGCATCCGTCTCCATCACAAAGTCGCCATACTTGCCCAACGGGCTTTTTCCCTGCCAGGCTGGAGAGGGAACTATGGGTGTATGCGGCGAGCCGAGCGGAAGATAGAGAAAGAACGGCTCCTTTTTGCCCTTCCGTGACTCGATGTATTCGACCGACTTGCGGGTCAATCGCGGCAGCATGTTGATCACCCCGTCATGTTCGATAACCCGGTCGTTTTCGATGACCGCCTCCATGTTTCGCGCGTGATGAAAGCCATGATAGTAGTCGAAGCCCCGATGAATCGGCCCGTCGGGAATCCTCGCACCGATGGGGGGCGATTTGTGATCCTTTTGCTTGTAAGGCTCGTCGGTCTTCGGGTCGAGGTATTGAAAATCCAGGTGCCACTTACCGATTGCAGCGGTGTGATAGCCGTTCGCCTTGAGAAAACTGGCCACGGTCGGTCGGTCCTTTGCAATCAGGCTGGGTGCGTAACCGGTGACGACTCCCTTTTGCAATCGCGTCCTCCAACTGTAGCGCCCGGTCATGATGCCATACCGCGTCGGCGAACAGACTGAGGAACCGGAATGCGCGTCGGTAAAAATCACGCCCTCACTGGCCAGTCGGTCCGCGCACGGTGTGGCAATCTTGCTCGTTTTCGGTGCCAGACAATGGATGTCGCCGTAGCCCAGGTCGTCGCAAATGATGAAGACGATGTTGGGTCGCCGGGTGGCGGTGCTTGCGGCATCGACGGCGAGAACGGATATCAACAACCCAAAGAGCAGGGCGGCGAAGCTGCGATTTTGCATGGCGAGAGTGTAGCGGCATGCCATCGCAATTGAAGAAGGAAGTTTTTGGCCGGGAGAAGTTTGCTGCTCATCCCTCCGGATCATCGAGTAGAGCCTGAAACCGGTCGCGCAATGACTCGGGCACGCGGGGCAACCACGAGGCGTCAAGCTGCCCGATCGAAATCATGTCCA
>CALBIE010000576.1 GCA_937893495.1 uncultured Verrucomicrobiales bacterium
ATCTTTATTTGCCGAAGGAAAAAGGTTTCCCGGAAGTAACGGCCACGGTGTTTTTCAAGGATGGCGTCGTGCAGATGGATAATCGGCTCTCGGGAAAAACCCACACCCTGGTCGGGGGTAATAAACTGGAGATCGGTCCCGTCGTGATTGAGATTCAGACGGACGCGTAGGGGAAGGGGGCAGTGGTCAGTGAACTGTGAACTGTGAACTGTGAACTGTGAACTGTGAACTGTGTTCCCGCTACTTCGCCGCGTGGACAATCAGTTTGATGTGTCCCACCTGAAGATTGCTTTCGTTTTTCAAGGGCGTTCGCTTGCCCGAGGTGCCGTCGATGTATTCGATCTTGCCCTGGTCGAAAACGACACTGGCATGGCGTTCCTTGAGTCCGCGCACAAAGATTTCGTCGCTGGTTCCGCCACCGATGTAAATGGGCTGAGCGCCGAGATTCATGAAGGTGTTTTCGTTCGGAGCCCAAACGACTTCCAGTGCCGCCTCACGGAAGAATGCCTCGATTATGACGATGGCGACGCCAAGGGAAAAGCCAAGCGTTCCAATGCCGACCATTCGACCGAACAGATCGGGCAGCATGTAGCAAACGATGACGAAACCGATGCCCCCGCCCGCTCCACCGATCCCGCCGGCGGCGATGCCGCGAATCGAACCGAGGTTGGGAACCGTTCGCGAGAATATGAACCCGAGTATGACGCCCAGCACGGACCAGCATGCCGCGTAAACAACAAGAGTCTTAAATACCCCCGATGGGCCAGAGCGCAGCGCCTGAAACAAACCCTCGGCGATGAGTCCGGCAATGAAACCACCGATGGCACCGGATATCGCGCCTCGCTTTACGGTCCCGGGACTGATCTTGCGACGATTATAGGTATCGTTTGCCGAGAACAGACCGACGGACATAAATGCGGCTGCAATCGCCGTCCAGACTCCCGTTTTTGCGGCGACCGCGAAAGCGCCATCGTTACTCGCCGAACCAGGCGCGAGTTCCGCAAAAAAGGCTCCCGCAACGCCACCCCCAAGCCCCATCAACGCAAACAGCATCCATTTCTCTGATTTGATCTTGCTGAAAAACGACGGGCCGCCGGAAGCCTTTGCGCCGGGCATGAGGTCCTCTTCGTAAGACTTGTCGCCCGGCATCCGATCTTCCTGACCAGCCGGCCGTGGTGGAGGCGGATTGCCGCCGCCGGGCATCAGGTCGCCGTCGGCAGTGCGCCGTTGATTCGGGTAGATTTCTTCGTCCATTCGTTCCGGGAATTGCGGGTTGATAATTCTTGCGGTGGTTCGTTTCAGTCGGCCGTGCGGACGGCTTCCTTCTTCTCTTCAAATCGTTCTTCAACCTTTTTCTTCTCGCGTGCCAGATCTTCCCTCACCATCTCCAAAGCTTCATAGTCACCGGTCGATTCCGCGGCGGTGAGCTTCGATTGATAGAGGAGATCCAGTTCGGCCACCTTGGACTGGCATTGGGAATTGAGTTCGCCGATTTCCTCCTTCTGCTTCGCGGAAAGTTTCCGGATGGGCGCTTCCTTGCTCAGGCGCTCCATGGCCAGTTCATAAGCTGATTTCATCTTCTTGATCAGTAACCACAAGCCCGCACTCAGTCGATGCAAATCTGGACTTCGCCATTCTCAATCCGCATGGGATACGAACTGACCGCGCAACGCGGGACGGTGATACATCTGCCGGTTTTGATCTCGAATTCCCAGCCATGCATAGGGCAGGCGACGGTCTCGCCCTCGACCCAGCCTCCGCCCAATGGCGCCCCGACGTGCGGGCAGGTATCGTCCATGGCGAAGTAGGTGCCGGCGAGATTGTAAACGGCGATGCGCGCGCCGTTTACCTCAACGGTTGCGCCTTTACCGGAGGGAATCTCCTTCGCTTCGGGAATGTTGATAAATTCTGGCATACGTGGCGCGGGCATTGGCTTTCCCGAAACTCATTTCAATTTTTTATTCTTCTTCCACGGCATGTCGGGGAACTTCTCCGGGACTTTGAATGCCTCGGGTTTCGGTTGCGCCATCTTTAACTCGGAATCGCTTTCGGCCTCGGCCGAGGGCGCGGTCATGTTACCCCGCCATGAGGCGATGCGGGCCTGGAGGCCGTGATGCTCGGCCGTCGTTTTGTCGCCGGATTTCATATAGAAGAGCGACAGATTCGTATGAACGAGTTGTTCCGTGGGATTCAACTGTTCGGCCTTGTGCCCTTCGGTAATTGCCGTGGCGTAGTCGGCCTTTCGATAGAACGCCATGCCCAGGGAAAGCTGCGCGTCGAAATGTTGCGGGTCTTCGGCGAGGATGGCCTTGAGCGTGCCGATGCACGCGTCGTAATCGCCCGTGCTGAAGTCGAACATCGCGTCGTCGTATCGCTGTTGTAAGTCTGACATGGCCGGCGGGAATCGTTGCGGGAAAATCCAATTTGCGCAAGGCTTCGCGCCGGCTCACACGGCCGGCCACAAGTTATGCCGAAACTCATTTGCACCGATTTCGACGGGACATTGAATCTCGAACACGAGCTGCCACCCGTGCCGGATGCCCTCCAGGATGCGATTGAGGCACGGCAGGGAAAGGGCGACCGTTGGATGATCAACACGGGTCGCGATATGGCAAGCCTGTTGGAGGAGTTGGCGCGGTCCCATTGGCGAATTATGCCCGATTACCTCGGCGTGGTGGAGCGGGAATTATACGAGAATCAGAACGGCCACTTCGTGCCGCTGGAACCGTGGAATCGAAATTGCACAAACGCGCATCGGGAGATGTTCGGCCGGGTCGAGCATTGCGTTCCGGAGTTGTTCGAATGGGTTAATGCCAGCTTTCGGGCGATGACTTTTGCGGACGAGTATTCGCCGTTCTGCGTCGTCGCCGCGAACAACGACGACATGGATGCGATTGAAGGGCGAATGAATGAATTTTGTCGCGGCGATTCTCATCTGAATCTGGTGCGTAACGATGTTTATGCCCGGTTCTGTCACGAGGACTACACCAAGGGAACCGGGATGGCGGAAGTGGCGCGCCGGATCGGAATTGAACGCGACGACATTATGTCGGCGGGAGATCATCTGAACGACTTGACGATGTTGTCCGATGAACTGGCTGGTTGGCTGGTGGCTCCAGTCAACGCGGTCGAGGCTGTCAAGGATCGAGTTAGAGAATCCGGTGGATGGGTAAGTGCTTTCGCGGGCGGTCACGGAGTTCTGGATGGACTCCGGGAATGGCTTCGCGGCGAAACAGAATAAGCACGGTCAGAAACGTGAATCCGGTTGGATTAAGCGTTCTAATTCGAGTCGTTTCCCGAAAATTGAAATTTGTTGAGAGAAAAACGCAAGTGCTTGAGCAACAACAGTTTGGATACTGAGGAACTCGTTGACAGTTTTGCTAATA
>CALBIE010000577.1 GCA_937893495.1 uncultured Verrucomicrobiales bacterium
ATCCTACACCCTTATTCAGTTATGTATATCTATTTAACGCCCAGCACACTAGCGCGGGCGATTATTGATGAGACGCTGAGGCTCTGGCGTGCAAATCTCGAGGAGACTGCCGCGACGCCGGCCACCACCGCACATCGCGTCAACGAGAGCATGGTCGTGTGGTTGGAAGCCTGCTTCCGCGCGAACCCGCCTGCTCTTGTGCCGTCGAAAGAACCCCTCTGGACTCTGGCTGGCTTCCCACTCTGGCTCGACCCGCCGAACTCGCCACCGCGAAACAATCCTCCAGCCACGTCATGATCGTCTCCAATCCAGCCCACCTATTCATCAGCTACGCGACTGAGGACGCCGCGTTGGCGGGTTGGCTTGCGCGGAAGTTGGCGGCGCGTGGTCATCCGGTCTGGTTTGACCAAATGAAGTTGCTCGGCGGCGAGCAATGGCCGCAGACGATTGACGAGGCAATCAAGAACCGGACGTTTCGGATGCTGGCGCTGATTTCCGAACACTCGTTGCGGAAGCAGAAGCCCACTGGCGAGCGGACGCTGGCCCAGCGAATCGCTGAGCAGCGAAAGATTCCCGATTTCCTGATTCCACTGAAGGTTGACGGCAGCGAGCTTGACTGGCTTACAACTACGGTTTCCTACATTTCCTTCACGCGCGGCTGGGCAGACGGCTGGCGTGCATTGCTCAAGAAGCTCGATTCCATTTCAGCGCCGCGTTCGCTGGAAAACGCCGCGCCGCTCGCGGCTTCAAGTTTTCCACGCGGCGAAGACTTGGTGAACGACACCGGTGAGCAACTTCTAACGAACGTTATCAGGGTGAAATCGTTCCCGAACATTCTGCGCGTGTTTCGGGTCTCTGGCAGCGTGGAGTCTGAGGACTGGAAACGACTGGAACGAACATGGGCCTTTTACGAAATCGCCAAGGACGCATTGGTAGCTTTGATTCCGCCGCCAGCAGAGTTTGCCGACCGCATCAAAGCTACTCCTGAACAGTTGCTGTGGACTGAGTGTGAGTTGTTTCGCAACGTCCGCGCCCGAGACATCGCCGCAAGCCTCATCATGAAGGCACTGTCGCGACGGCTCACAAAAGGCGGATGCTTGGAGCACCCCAACCCGAAACTGAAAGAAACGTTCTTTCTCCCCGAGACATTTGTGCAAGGTGGCAAACTCTCTTTCACCGGCTATCTCGGGAAGAAAACTTGGCTCCTCATCCGGGGCAAAGTGACATTTCGCCGGGCTGCAGGTGTTCGTGAGGTGAACTTCCATCATTTCGCGTTTCGGCTGCGGCTGGCTCGCGGCCTCGGGAAAGCATTCCACGTCCAACTGACGCCGACGCTGGTGTTCTTTGATGAGAAGGGCAATCCGATTCTCGACAAGAGCGTCGGCTCGCGGAGACGCCGCATGACGAGAATGTGGTATAACGACAAGTGGTTGAAGCGTTTGATGGCCGCGGAACAACTGCTCACAGGACTGCCGCCAGCAGGAGAAGATGACTTGGTGCTTGATCCGGGTCTCGTCTCACTGGCCTCACCGCGCGGCCTCGACGAGGCGCTTCTTGAAGCCGCCGATGAAAAGGAAGAACCAACCGAAGAGGCACAGGATGCGGAAGTGGTTCTCGACGAACACCAGGAAGGAGAGGCAGATGAATAGCGTCACTGTCTTTGATGAGCCTCAGCTTGAGTTTGCGTCCGGCGAGATGCTGGAGCATCCGCGCGATGGGTTGACGCTATTTGGCCCGGTGGACTCCAAAGGCATCGAGAAGCCATCGCACCTTTGTTATGGCGTCGTTGGAACGAAGAACGGTGTGGGCGCTTTCCGTGAGTTCGTGAAGGTGGTCAACCGACCGATTCCAACCGACGACAATTTGAATGAGGTTCTTTGGCCGCACTTTCCGGGCTTCGAGGAGGCGTTTCACGCGGTGCTCCCGACTGAGCCAGCTTGGGTCGAAGAACTCGATGAATTGGTCGTTAGAAACCTGGCCAGCCACCTTGATGCACATCAGCGCGTTTTTGGCGTTGCCTCGCTCTTTCTAAGCCAGATCAGAGCGGCAAAAAAATCTGACGAGCCGTTCCGGTTCTTTGTCATTGTCGTTCCGGACATCGTGTTTACGAATTGCCGGCCGCTCTCGCGATTTCAGGGCGGCCACGGCCATCGTCTTGGCAGTCGGGAGAAGCACATCCGTTCGCAAATGGAAGACTTCTTTGAGTCATACGAGACGGAGCAATACACCTACTCGGTTGATTTCCGCCGGCAAATCAAGGCACGGGTAATGGAGTTGGAGATTCCGATTCAAATTGTCCGCGAATCGACCCTCCGGTTGGCAGTGGCAGAGAAACGGTTTGGAGCGCGGCAACTGACTCCGTTATCAGACCGCGCCTGGAACATGTCGACGGCCCTCTACTACAAGGCGGGCGGAAAACCGTGGAAGCTGGGCGGCGTCCGCGATGGGGTTTGCTACGTTGGCGTTTCTTTCAAAAACACCGAGACCAGCCACAACGCGTGCAGCGCCGCACAAATGTTCCTGAACGACGGAGACGGAGTTGTGTTCCTTGGCGACGAAGGGCGGTGGTATTCCGAAAGGAAGGGCGAGTATCACCTGAACAGGGAAAGTGCCCGCCGGCTGCTTTCCGGTGTCTTGAGCACCTACCAATCGCTTCGCGGGAAAAGGCTGACTGAGATTTTCCTGCACTGCCGATCGTCCGTGAACGAGGAAGAATTCGACGGTTATCGAGCAGCGTGCCCAAATGGCGTGAAACTGGTTGCGGTTCGCGTCGCACCTGAACGCCTCGGCCTTCGGTTGTATCGCGCGGGAACTCGCCCGGTGTTGCGCGGAACGTTCTGGCAAGTCACTCCGAACCGCGGCTTCTTGTGGGGTTCAGGGTTCAAGCCACGCCTTCGCACTTACGACGGCTCTGAAGTCCCGCAACCTCTCTGCATTGATGTTCAGCACGGCGAAGCGGACGTCATGCAAGTCGCCAAAGACATCTTTGGCCTCACCAAGCTCAACTACAACAACTGCAAATTGGGCGAGAATCAGCCAGTCACTATTCGCTTTTCCAGTGAGGTTGGAGAGATTCTGGTCAGTAATCGGACGGTTAAGAACCACAAGCCGAATTTCAAATACTATATTTAGCAGGCCACCGTGCCGATTTATTACGAGGCGCGTCTGGCGAAGATTGATTTGATGCCGTAGTAGCGCCCGAAGGTTGACCCGAACTTTGAAGAAGTGTCGGAGGAGATTCGACACCTCACCCAACCCTCTCCACGAGCGAGGCGGAGAGGGTGCTTTTGCGATACGTTGGACGTGAACGACACGCATCTCGACGAGATTGGCGGGAAACGCGGTATTGCCAAGAATCCGGCCCGAGCCGCAGCCGTTCTGCAACGGGGAACCGGGAGATTCCCCGAACCGGCGGGTCGGAGACCTGCCCCACGATGGCCGGCCCTCTACGTCGCGCTATTCCACTGGGAATATCGAAGGACTCCAATTCGGCCGGAACGATGCAGTTGGGTTTTGGGGAGCACAGGCCGCTGGCCTGTTCATTCCGGCGGCTCGCCGGAATGGTCCGGGCACGCGACTGCCAACAAATGATTTGGAAGGACACAGTCCGGCGGTTGGTTAGTGGGGAAGGAGTGAAAGTCTGTTTGGCCCACGATCGACACGGACGAGAAGGGGAGCACGCCCGCCTCGGGCGTTGGTTTGCGCGCCCTCGCGCAAATCCCTTACGGCTGGCGCCCTGTAGGAAGCGCACGCAGGGGTTCTGATCGGCATGGTTGTTCGGGTGCTTTGAAAAGTCTCTGGCGAGGGCGCCAGGGACAACGCCCGAGGCGGCCTGTGCTCCCCTTTTCGCTTCGACAGGGTGAAGGGAATCTTCAATCCTCTCGTCGAACTCGCCATTCATGGACCCGACCAAAACGCACTCCATCCACGAATTCAAGAACGACGCGCCACTCATCGGCTGCCGATTCGATCCAGCAGGCGAGCATGTCTTTGTCAGCAGCGAGGATTATCGCGTCTGGCGCTGGCATATCGCGAGCGGCAAGAAGACTGAATTCAACACCAATGCCTGGGGTCGCGGCATGGCGTTCCTTGACAAGGGGAAGACACTGGTCACCGCCGGATATGACGGACGCTTGATCTGGTGGCCTGCCGCCGAGGAAACACCGAAACCGATCCGTACCGTGAATGCGCACGACGGCTGGATCCGAGCCATCGCCGCCAGCCCGGACGGCAAACTGATTGCGTCGGTCGGCAATGACCTCCGCGTGCGTCTGTGGGATGCCGCCACTGGCAAACGAGTTCTCGAAATGCCCGGGCACGATTCGCACATCTACAACGTCGCGTTTCATCCGGACGGCAAACGACTCGCCACCGGCGACCTGATGGGCAATGTCATCGATTGGGAAATCTCCACCGGG
>CALBIE010000578.1 GCA_937893495.1 uncultured Verrucomicrobiales bacterium
CCATTCTGATGGCTTCCTACGCCACTTTATGAAACTCTCACTTGGACACCGATGGGATAGAAATAAGGCGAAACAAGCGCGGTATTGATTAGCGGAAAGTCAGAGCCATACAACAAACGCCCACGCCATTCCGGGCGTGTGATCGCATCCTTCATATAGCCGGGTTTGTTGATCTGTGTCAGCGAGGAGATTTCGGAATAAAGATTCGTGTATTGATTCATCATGCGCGCGAGTCGCTCGATGTCCCGTTCGCCTTCATTGGAACCGGTCGAGGCAATGTGGGCGACGATCACGGTGACGCCCATTTTCAACGGAAGATGCAATCGTTGTGGGTCGCAGAGTTCATTCCGAGCATGAGTGAACGAGTTTTCCATTCCGGCATGAGTCAACAATGGCAACCGCAGTTCAATCAATTTCTCATAGAACGGGCGAAAGGCCTCATCGGAAGGATCGAAGTACATGATGGAAGGAATCCACTTCACCAGCTTCGCCCCATTCTCTTTGGCCCACTGCAGTCGCTGGAGGGCGTCTTTGCGCTTCGGGTTGACACTCGCGCCCCACAGCAGATTGGTGTACCTGGCGGTTTCTTTCGCCACAAACTCGTTCGGTACGTGAACCTCCGTGCGTTCGGCGTCCAATTCCCCCTGCTCGTTCATGACTCCATCAAGGGCAAGGATAATGGCGGCCCCCACGTGCTCGCTCTGCGCCAGTCGTTCGGAAATCTTTCGCAGCACGATTGCGTCACCCTTCTCTTCCAACTCCTTCCGGGATGTCCAGAAACTCTCCAAATAGATGTCGAACTTGTAACTGTTCCGCATTTTTTTTGAAACCAGACAACCGCTGCCGCCCGCCCCCACGCCCGCCGTGTGAACGTGCATGTCGAGAATCTTTGCCGGCGGCAACGGTTCAGGTTTCGCGTAAGGGCCTTTGTGAAAAACGGCGCACGATATGCATCCGCCCAGGGAGAGTGCCAGCAATGAGAAGAGCAGGATTCGCCACCAACGACGATTCTTGGGCGGACTACCTGCGTCTCTATCTGTTTCGATGCTCATATGTGACTAAACAGCGCTGGATGTGCCGATTATCTCCGGGTCAGCGGGAAAACTTCCCGTTCGATATGAACGCAACCGCCTGCTCGCAAGTCTTCCGGCGCAACACCATCAAGCTATGACGCACTGGAAAAACAATGTGATCGGTCATGCCCGGGAGTTTCGTCGCTTCGACTGTAACTCGTCCATCACCGGGATGCGTTGGGTCAAACCATTTGCTCAAAAGCGATCCATTGCCCGCTATGATCCCAAGTTCTGCATCCACCGATCCCGCAATCTGCGGAAGATCACCGCACCTTGTCCCCAATCGCGCCAGATTGGGTCCGACCAGCCAGCGTGCCAGGGCGCAATACCGGAACGGGTCAGCCAGTTTGCTCCCCTGATTAGGCGGAGCCACCATCACTAGGCGACCAAGATTTGGGACGCGGTGACAGTCGAGATAGAGTCGCAGCGAAATCCCGCCCATGGAATGCGTTACGAAGTGAACTCTTGTCGTGCCTGATGGAATCCGCTTCTGAATGGCCCGGTGAATATGCGATTCCAAAGCCCTCTCGAGCGGTGCTCGCCACGTTGGATAACCAACATTGACGACGTCATAGCCGGATTTCTCAAATGCCCACTCCAGCCGCTTCATTGTCAGAGGCATTCCGTAAAGACCGTGCAGCAAAACAACGCATTCCCGGTTCGTCGGAACACCATTCTCAGGCGATGCAAATGATTCAATCGATCCGATCAGTAGGACACCCGCAACAACCAACCTTGCGAGACCGTGTAAAAACTGCCTGGCGATTGTAGCCGATGTCGAAAAAGGGCGCACTGCTTCTTGATTCGGAAATTCATGAAAATCCGCCTCCTTACCTCGGCGGCTACCTTTTGAACGGACAGTCAGAGCCATCATGATTTCGCCATCAACTTTTGCAGTTCGCGATGGTTCACTTTGCCGGTTCCAAGTTTCGGGATGTCGCGGATGTATTGAACCTCGCGCGGCACATTCAGATTCGAATGACCTTTGGAACGGATGACTTCGCGAATCTCTTTCAGGGTGAGCTTTTTCTCATTGGCGACGGCAATCAACCGCTCGCCCTTATCAACATCCGGGACGGCCACCACTGCGACCTGGCACCGAATGCCGTATTGTGGAAACGCGCCGGCCAACGCCTCTTCAACCGCTGTCAGGCTGACCATTTCACCACTGATCTTGGCAAAGCGTTTCATCCGACCCTGGATGTGCAGAAACCGTTCCTCATCGACGCTCACGATGTCGCCCGTATCGTACCAACCGTTGTCGGCCAGAAACTTTGCGTTCGCATCCGGATTCAGGTAGCCCTTCATTACGTTTGGTCCCCGCACCAGTAATCGCCCGCCTACATCAACGCCGGCGATTGGCTTCA
>CALBIE010000579.1 GCA_937893495.1 uncultured Verrucomicrobiales bacterium
CAAGCATAAGGAACAACGGATGGCCGTCGGGCATTTCTACAGCCTGGACTTACGTAGGGAAACGTGAAATCAAAGACACCTTCACGCTCAGGAGTTCTGCCGACGAGGGGGAGGCACTGTATGCGCTTATTCGCCAGGTCCTCTTTGACCTCACTCCAAGGCCCGACTTTGAAGGATACCTCTCGCCCCAGCACCTTGAGAGCCGCTCGCAGAAGCTCTACCGAAAACCCATCAGCTCGCTTGTCAGCAGTGACAATACAGTATGGGGGATAATCGTATTCACACCCGGAGGTCACTGTAATGGGGCTTAATGGGGGAGATTCAGGTTGCTCCGCCGCTTGTGACTGATCGGAGTAGGTCAATATGATGATAATTAAATTGAACAGGAGAAGTGCAGCACGCAGATCAATCGAGAACGTAGTCCCGATCAGGCCCCGGGTACATGTCGTGTTCCGTTGGGTCTCTTTCGTAGCCATGGATAGTCCTTCCCGCATCAATTACGCTGCAATTCAACCGCCGGGCCTCTGGCTTGAGTTTTTCCTGCATCCGTCTGCAGAAAAAACTATTTTTTTGTTATAAACATAACAATGTCAAGATTTTTGGAATTATCGGAGCAACAGACCTCCGGGTCAAAATGAGATCGACACCTTCGGTCGATTCCCCTTTAGTAGACCGACTATCAAACCTGTGAAACCATGGTGCTTTGTGGCCTCATCTAAATTGGACTCAGAAACCAGACACGATTCGTCGCTTTGGTCGAGACGCGAGGATCAAACAAGTTGGGCCCGAATCCTGGGGCGCAGCTTGAGTCTTCTGGCTGGTTTCCTGATTCCGCTCCTGACGGTGCCACTGGCGGCGGAGACGATCCGCTTGGAAATCCATCCGTCTTCCCTCCGCCTGAACGGTTCGGATCGTCTGCATGGATTTCTTGTTTCGGCCGTGGATGAACTTGGAACCTTCTCCGATGTTACGGCCCAATGCCAGATTCGTCCCGGGGAGGATGGCGTTGTGGCTCCGGGCGAAGCGGGGCGTGTGACCGGATTGGCCAATGGCAAGGTCACGCTGAATGTCGATTGGAAAGGATTGCATGCGGAACTGCCAGTGGTGGTGGAGGGCATGGCGGATCCTCCCGAGCCCTCGTTTCGTCAGGATATCCTTCCGCTCTTAACCAAAGCCGGGTGCAATGCCGGCGGTTGCCATGGGAAAATTTCCGGGCAGAACGGATTCCGCCTGTCGCTGAGGGGCTACGCGCCCGAGTGGGATTATGAATGGCTGGCGACTGAGTTTGGTGGGCGGCGCATCAATCCCGCGCTGCCCGAGCAAAGTCTTCTGCTGCTGAAAGCGATCAATCGTGTGCCGCACGAGGGCGGACAGCGATTCACGTTTGCATCCCGCGAGTATGAGTTGCTTCGGCGCTGGATCGGACATCGCGCTCCCGGCCCACGGGATCAGGAAGCGGCACCGCAACGCTTGGAAATTTTGCCGGGAAACAGGGTTGTGCGTCCGGGACAAACCCAATCGCTTTTGGTGCGTGCACTTTATGAGGATGGCCGAGTGAGGGATGTTACCTGGCTGGCGCAGTTCTTTTCGAACGACGAATCCACCTTGGCAGTTTCCGAGCGAGGCGTGATCACCGCGTTGCGGTCTGGTGAAGCCACCGTGCGGGCGCATTTCCAAGGCTTGGTTCAGGTGATGGTGGTTACGGTGCCGTACGACGAGCAACCCGATCCCCGGCCCTACGCCGAACACTTCAATCTCGTGGACGATCATGTGTTCGCAAAACTCCATTCCCTGGGCATTCCTCCATCGCCTCCGTGCGAGGATGCGACATTTCTCCGGCGTGTATTCCTGGACACGGTCGGGGTGTTGCCATCGTCTTCGGAAGCGGCGCAATTCCAATCAAGCGCTCAATTGGAGAAACGTTCCGAGTGGATCGACCAGTTGCTGGAACGGCCTGAATACGTCGATTACTGGACACTGCAATTTGCGGATCTGTTTCAGAATCGAAAAGAACGCGACCACGATGTGCGCGGGGCGAAAGGCGTGCGATCGTTTCATGCCTGGCTTCATCATGAAATTGCGATCAACCGCCCTTGGAACGAACTGGCGCGCTCGATTCTCACCGCCAGCGGATCGGTCGCTGAGCATCCGGAGATCGGCTATTTTATCACCACAATCGGGGAGTTCCGGGAGAAAGAGAAATCGGAAGTCACCGATTCCGTGGCGCAGGCTTTTCTGGGTACCCGCATCGGCTGCGCGCGCTGTCACAATCATCCCCTCGAGAAATATACTCAGGACGATTTCTATCATTTTGCGGCTTTCTTCTCCCGCGTCTCTTTCAAGCGGAACGATCCTCAAAAGGGCGAAACCGTTTTGGAAGTCGCCACGCAGGAGGAGATGGACTTGCAAAAGCGGCAGACCGAATCCAAGCGACGGTGCGCGTCTCTCCAGAATGAAATAGACGGGGGCAAGTTGGCCGGGATCGCCCAAGAAGAAAAAACGAAGAAGCTTGCGGAGGAGGAAACCAAGCTCGCTGAATTGGAGAAGCGATACCGTGAATTACGAGCCAAACCGCCGATGGTGCGCCAACCCCGCACCAACCAGGAAATGGCGGCGCGACCGCTGGATCGGGTGGCCATGGAGTTTCCCTCAGACAGTGACCCTCGGGATCGCCTTGCCGAATGGGTGACCAATCCCGAAAACGAATCCTTTGCCGGGGCGATGGTGAACCGGATTTGGAAACATTTTATGGGAACCGGTTTGGTCGAACCGGTGGACGATTTGAGAGCCAGCAATCCGCCCTCGAATCCGGAACTTTGGACCGCCCTGTGCCGCGAGTTCGTGGAGCACGGTTACGATTTAAAATACCTGATGCGACTGATCCTAAACTCGCGCGCCTATCAGTTGAGCTCGGACACGCTCGCCGCCAACGCTCAGGATCAAAAGTTTTATTCGCACTATTATCTCCGTCGTTTGCCTGCGGAGGTGCTGATGGACGCGGTCTGCCAGGTGACGGGTGTGCCGGACGGGTTTCCCGGGTATCCGGTCGGACTGCGAGCCGTGCAGATTCCGGACCCGTCGATCAACTCCTATTTTTTGACTCTCTTCGGGCGTTCCGACCGCGTGACTGCCTGCGCTTGCGAACGTCAGGGCGAAGTGACGCTTCCCCAGTTGCTGCATCTTTACAACAGCGAAGAGATCAATCGAAAGATTCATGACCGGGATGGCCAGTTGCGAATGCTCCTCCAGGAGGAGGACGACGCGGTATTGGTGGACCGGCTTTATCAATTGGCCCTCTCGCGGTCGCCCGGTTCCCAGGAACGTTCGGCGACGCTGGAGGCCTTGGGTGTGATGAAAGTCGGGGAACGGCAATCTGCGTTCGGTGACCTGCTGTGGGCGTTGCTGAACACCAAAGAGTTCGCTTTCAATCATTGAAGCCGATGAACCAGGAATCATTATGTTAGACGTCAGCCTGTCCTCTCAGAAACGCGGTCTCTGCAATGGATGGTCGCGCCGGGACTTCATCCGAATCGGAGCACTGGGCCCGATTGGTTTGACTCTCTCCAAGTTTCTTGCCGCGAGCAATACTTTCGCCCAACCCCTAATCCAGCCTGCTCGCCAGGCCAGATCGGTGATCTTGGTCTTTCTGGGAGGCGGCCTTTCGCATCACGACAGCTTTGATATGAAGCCCGATGCCTTGGAGGAAATCCGGGGAAAATACGGGTCCATTCCCACATCTGTTCCGGGCCTGCGCATTGGCGAGTTGCTGCCCAGGATGGCAAAGGTCATGAAGAAAGTCTGTCTGGTTCGCTCTGGTTCCCATGAGAATGACCATCACGAAACGGCCACGAACTGGGTGTTGTCCGGACGGTTCGGATCGCCCTTTGGCGATTACCCCGCCATCGGCGCTGTCGTGGCGTCGCAGACCGGGTTTTCGAGTGTACTGCCGCCGTATGTGGTGATTCCGAAAAATCCGTCGTTTACATGGGAACTTGGCAAGAGCGCGTTCCTCGGTGGCCGATATGAGTCTTTCAAGGTGGGGGACCCGAATCAGAAAAATTATCAGGTGCGCGATTTGACGCCGGACAAATCGTCCACGCCGATGGTTCAGAACCGGCGCCAGTCGTTGCTGAAAGCCGTGGATGGATTGGCCCGACGCATCGAAGGAAGCGATCAGTTGGCCACATACGATCAGTTTCAAAGGAAAGCGGCGGAGATGGTGCTGTCGTCCCGCGCACAGGAGGCGTTCGCCGTCGAGCGCGAGCCAGATTGGATTCGTGATGCCTATGGCCGAAGCACGTTTGGGCAAAGCTGTCTTATGGCCCGGCGGCTGGTCGAGAACGGCGTACGTTTCTGCACGGTCAACTACGGCGGCTGGGATCATCACAAAGATATCTTTCCTTCTCTCGACAAGAAGCTCCCCGAGTTCGATTTGGGATTCTCAGCGTTGATCGATGATCTCGACGCGCGGGGCCTTCTGGAGGAAACCCTGGTCGTGGCGCTCGGTGAATTCGGCCGGACGCCCAAGGTGAACAAGGATGCGGGACGAGATCATTGGGGACGCGCGGGAAGCCTGCTTTTCGCGGGGCCGGGAATTGGACGCGGCAAGGTGGTGGGAGCCACGGATGCCGAAGGCGCATTTGTCACGGAGGATCCCGTTCGTCCAGCCGATGTTGCGTTCACGATTTACCAGGCTTTGGGAATCCCTCCGCGCGGTCACATTCGCACACCCGACGGCCGGCCCATGGAAATCCTGAACGAAGGCGGGTTGATTGAAGCTTTGTACACTTGATGCAGACGATGGATCACCTTTTTCGTCTGCGTCAGTTCACCGTTCAATCTTTCGGTGGCAAAGCAGGCTTTGGCTGCGTTCTCTGCATGCTCGCGCTCGCTATGAATGGATCCATCGCCGCCGAGGAAGCCACCAAGTCTGAGGAGAAAAAGCCTCCACAAATTCTTGTGGGAATGCCTCTGGGCTTCGTTAAGGGAGAGACAAACCGAATGGTGTTGCGGGGACTGAATCTTGAAACCGTGGACAAGGTTTCAACCGCTGGAAATCTTGGGAGCGTTCAGATAGTCCTGATAAACAAAGGGAAATCAGATCCGCCAAAAAACGAAGCAAAGGAGGAGGTCGGTGACACTCAGCTGCGGATCGAGGTTTTTCCGCCGTTGGAATTTGAAGGTTGCGAATTGGAGATTCAGGTTCAGGACACAGAAGGTGCCATTTCGAAATGGATCGCGCCTGTCTTTTCCGGCGATGTTCTGCTAATTGAACGCGAAGCAAACGATCATTTGAAACACGCCAAGAAAATTCCCACGGAAGCCGTTGTCCTCGGGTGCATACAGACTCCCAAGGACGTGGATGTGTACGAGTTTTATGCGGTGGCAGGACATTCTGTGATCCTTGAGGTGAACGCGGCTCGTTATGGATCGCCAATGGATCCACTGCTGATGCTTTACGACGAATCAGCGCATGTTCTGAAAGTGGATGATGACTCGGGCGGAAAACGTGACGCACGAATGACCTGGACCCCCACCCTTGGCGGATTTTACCGAGCCGCGGTGCTGGATGCGAATGACAAGGGCGGAGCCATGCACGGCTACATTTTTAGCGTTCGCCCGACAGCGGAGATTCATCCATGAAGCGAAGCGCGCACAGGATATTCGGGATACCGCTCCCCTTTCGTTGCATCGCCGCATGGTGGGGAACGGTTGTGATGCTTGGCGCGGTGGAGCCGGCGCAACAGACAAGCTATTACCGCGATATTCAGCCTGTTTTCGAGAAGAGTTGCACGGGGTGCCATCATCCCGGTAAACGAAAAGGCGGGCTCGACCTCACGACTTTTGAAGCGCTCGCAAAGGGGGGCGAAAACGGGGCAGTGTCGTATCCAGGCCAACCAGAGAGGAGTTCTTTACTGGAACAGGTGAGTGGCGACAAACCCGCCATGCCCAAAAAGGGGGATCCGCTTTCAACGGTTGAAGTGGAGCGCATTCGCCGCTGGATTTCCGAAGGGGCGGTGGATGACACGCCCGAAGCCGCCCGCCATTTCCAACCAGGGCCACCCGATGTTTATGAATTCAAACCAGTGATTCAGGCTCAGGCGTATTCTCCCAATGGACGATTCCTGGCGGTCGCCGGTTATTATGAGATTTTGCTGCACGACTTGGAGGGCGGCGGCCCCATGCAACGATTGGTTGGAGGATCGCCAAGAATTGAGAAGCTCGAATTCTCTCCAAACGGCACCTGGCTGGCGGCGTGTGGCGGCGCGCCGACACAATATGGTGAACTTCAAATCTGGAGTCTGCCCGAAGCCTCTCTCCATCACACGATCCGGATTGGGGATGATTCACTCTTCGGGTTGGCGTTTTCGCCTGACAACAACCGCGTCGCGGTTGGTGGCACGGATCGAAAAATCCATGTGATCGAAGTCGAAACCGGCGGGGAGCTGCGGAGTTTTGGCAATCACATCGATTGGATCTTTGCGGTGAGTTTTTCCCGCGAAGGTGGATCGATCCTCAGCGCGGGCAATGACGAGACGATCAAACTGACGGACGCAGAAACAGGGCGTTACATCGATGATGTCAACCAGTCTGTCGGGAAAATCCGGGCGCTGCTGATACACCCGAACAAAGATCTTGTCCTGCTGGGTGACGACACCGGATTGCTGCGATCTTACAAGATCGGCCCCCGTGTCTTTGCAGCAGACGATGTAAATCGTAACCGTGACGTGAATCGTGTGAAAGAATTCGAGCGTCAGCCAAAAGCGGTGACGGTTCTGGCGTGCAATACGAACGGCACGCAGTTTGCCGCCGGAACCATCGCGGGAGAGGCCCGGGTGTACGATGAGGAAGGGCATCGCCTCGCCTTGATCAATCCGAAGTCCGGACCCGTATTTTCAGTCGCGTTTCGCCCTGGGCACGACGAAATCAGCGTTGGCGGTTTTGATGGCGTGCTGCGGGTTTATCATCCCAAGACGGGCGAGCTGATACGCGAATGGGTTCCGTTTCCGATCGCGATAACCACATTGCAGGACCGTCCCCTGACTCTTCCGTGATGCCCAGCATGATTCAGCACGTTTCCGCCGTTATCCTCCTGATTTTGCTCCATACGTCGGGCATCGCCTTGGCCGAGTCCTCTTTGGAGAAGGATATACAGCCCTATCTTGAGACTCATTGCCTCCGTTGCCACGGCGCAGAGAAGCAGAAGGGGGATTTCCGGGTTGACACCCTGTCACGCGAAGTCGGGCTTACAGACACGGCGCATTGGGCTGAGATCATCGAACGCATCAGCTCGGGGGAAATGCCGCCCGAGGACGCGAAGACTCGACCATCGGCAGCCGAAAGCGCGAAGATTGTGAAATGGCTGGCGGCACGCATCCAGGAAGGCGAAGCGGCGCGGATGGCCCGGCGGTATCGCGTGTCCTACCACCGGTTGACACGTGAAGAGTATGTCAATTCGGTGCGTGATCTGATCGGCGTTGAGTATGACGCGGCGGACCCAGGCGGATTGTTGGAAGACCCGGAGTGGCACGGCTTCGAGCGGTTGGGGTCGGTCCTGACTCTCTCCGCAACGCATATCGAGAAATATATGACGGCGGCCGAAACCGTGATGGCCGAGGCTTACCCGGAAAAGAAGATCGAGTATCTCGAATTGAGTCAGCGAGCAGTGGTAATGCGGACGGGACTGCCTCACTACGAGCGACTGGAGAACGCTGGACTGCTCGACAAGGTGCGCTATCCGTTGACGACTTCCGGCGAACTCTTTCGTAGGTCGAGTCCCTTCCACGGTCCTGACCGCAACTTTCCAGGACCTGGCATTTATGAGATCAGCTACACCGTATGCGGATTAAAGCCCGAGGATCAAAGGCCGCCCAGAATGCGGGTCTACGAGCACAAACTGGATCGGGTTTTGTTCGAAAAGGACATCATCGCACCGGAGGACAAGCCAATCACCGTGACCTTCCGAACCCATCTCGTGCGACATCCCGAGATTCATGTAATCAACCTCGCCGGGGGACCACGGCATCCGCGGAACAACGCGGAGAGTCGGATTCCCTTCATTTCCACGGCATATCCTCGGGCACCCTGGCAGATGAAAATCACCGATGAACAGGGTCTCCCGCGAGTGCCCGTCCTGATCATCGATTCGATTTCCATGCGAGGCCCGATTGTGACGGAGGAAGAGCGGCGTCGACGTGATGAATACATGGCGAGTGAACCGGGCAACATGGATCAGGTTCGCACCGGTCTGCTGGCCATGGCGAAGAGAGCGTTTCGGCGCCCCCTGAAAGAAGGCGAATTGGAGACTTACCTGAAGATCGTTGAAGGTGAAATCGCCGCTGGAGAGAAATTTGTTGACGCGATCAAATCCGCGATGACCGCGATCCTCTGTTCGAAGAGCTTTCTCTTTCTCGCGGAAGGCGACCAGGACGTGGAGCGGCACACCTTGAACGATTGGGAACTCGCGTCGCGTTTGTCTTATCTCCTCTGGAGTACGATGCCGGACGACGCACTGCTGAACGCGGCCGAGCAAGGCCGGTTACGCGATAAGAATGAATTGCAGCGGCAACTGGTACGCATGCTGGACGATCACCGATCGAATCGCTTCATCAGGTCATTCCCGACTCAATGGCTTCGTCTGCGGAAAGTCGGCATGTTCGCACCGGACAAAAACATTTATCCCAATTACGACAGCCATCTTGAAAAGAGCATGATTGAGGAACCGCTGGCGTTCTTTGGCGCAGTGTTGAGGAAGGGGTTGACTCTGCGTGAATTTATCAAATCGGATTGGACAATGGTGAATCCTCGACTGGCCGGGTTTTATGGCTTGCCTGATTTCTCAATCGACGAATTTCAACACGTCCTGCTCAAGCCCGAGGATCGACGTGGCGGTTTACTGACCCAGGCGGCGGTTCTCACACTCACCTCGGACGGCACCCGGCATCGTCCGGTCCATCGTGGTGTGTGGTTGTCGGAATCGATTTTCGGCAAAACGCCACCGCCACCGCCAGCCAATGTGGATCCGATCGAGCCGAACCCGATCGATGCGCCGAAAGCGACGATACGGATGAAGCTCCAGGCGCACATTCATGACCCAAGATGTGCTTCGTGCCACCGGAACATCGATCCGTTGGGCATGGCTTTCGACAATTACAACGCGATCGGTGAATGGCGAACACACGAGCAAGTTCAAGGAACCGGAGACGATCCCGCAGTTGATGCCAGCGGCGTGCTGTCGGACGGGAGACGCTTTTCTGATGCCAGGGAGTTCAAACAGTTGTTGATGACCAATCTGGATGATTTCAACAAGGCGTTTATCGAGAAGCTGGCAATCTATGGATTGCGCCGCACGGTGACGTTTGAGGATCGTGACGAATTGAACGAAATCGCCCGAATCAGCCGCGAAAAGGATTACCGGGTGAAAGACATACTAGAAGCTTTTGTGCTTTCAAAACTGTTTCAGAAGCGCTGAGAACTATACGCTATGAGGAATGAACTGGTTGAAATCAAAATGATGTTAAACGCATTCATTCAAAATCTAAGAGGCAAATCCTGGATGTTAACAAGGCGGCAACTCTTTAATTCCTAACCCCGACCGCGAACCGTGAATATCCAAACCAACAAATGGCTCTTGAACCGTCGATGTTTTCTTCGCGGGCTTGGTGCCAGCGTCGCTTTACCGATGCTGAACTGCATGCAGATGCCCAGCTTCGGGGCGACGGGACTCCCTCGGGCAGCGCCTCCGAAACGCAGCGTCTTTCTCTACATTCCGAACGGCGTCAACACACTGACCTGGCAGATCGAAAAGGCGGGAGCGGATTATGAATTGACCGTTCCACTGAAATCCCTGGAGCCTCACCGCAATGAAATCACGCCCCTCAGCGGACTGCACCACCCATTGGTCCTGGGCAAGGCTCACAATTGCGATCAGGTCTGGTTGACCGGCGCGAACGTTCCCAGCAATGGCGGGGCGTTTCGAAACTCCGTTTCCGCCGACCAGTTGATCGCAGACGTCCAGGGCGAGTTCACTCGCTTTCCGTCACTCGAGATGGCGATTGATGGTTTCTCATTGGCCTGGTCCCGCGATGGAATTCAGATACCGGCAGAGCGAAATGTGAAATCGATCTTTGAACGTTTGTTCGGCGAAGAGTCTGGCGGGAAATCTGTCGTTCGCCGTCGCCTGAATCGTCGAGGAAGTATTCTCGACGCTATTCTCAGCGACGCACAAAGCGTGAACCGGAGTCTGGGGTCCGAAGATCGCAACAAGCTTGACGAATATCTGACGGCAGTGCGACAGGTCGAATTACGAACAGAAAAGGCCGAGGCGTGGCTCGATGTGCCGCGCCCATCGCTCGACAAATTCGTCGCTGCCCGATTCATCCGCCAGATGAATCACGATCAGGTCCGCGAGTATCACCGCCTGTTCTATGACCTGATGATTCTTGCGCTCCGCACCGACACGACGCGTGTCATCACTTGCATGATTGGGAGCGAAGCCAACGGCGGGGCCATTCCCGACATCGGCATCTCACAGACCCGACACGGACTGTCCCATCACAACGGCGACCCGGAACAACTGCGCCGTCTGACCCAAACCGACACGTTCCATGTTGAACAGTTCAGTTACTTTCTCGACCAGCTTAAGGCGCATCACGAGGACGATGGCAACTTGCTGGACACGACCCAGGTGCTGTGGGGCAGCGGCATGTCCTATGGTCACAGCCACGGGAATGCGAACCTGCCGACCCTGTATGCGGGTGGTAGGAAACTTGGCGTGAAACATGGTCAGCACGTGGACTTTAACTTGCCGAATATCGGAAAATACAACGTTGCAGAAGCCAATGATCACTACAAAATCTGCGGTCGTCCCGTCGATCAAAACGCACGATTAAGCAATCTGCTACTGACAATAGTGCAACGTTGTGGCGTGGAAACGGAACAGTTCCAGGACAGCCTTGGCGTGATCTCTCAAGTGGTGGCGTGACCATGCGAAACGTATTTCCAATGCTAATCGCCGTTGCGATGGGTGCCTGTCTTGCAACCGCCTGGGCGGCAGAACCTGAATTCCGCACCGATGCCGGTGTGAACAAGAAACTGCCGTGGTTCAAACTTGTGAACGGCAAGTTTCCTCCTGAAGGTTCCGCACACTACATTCAGGGCGAACTGATTCGGATGGAT